>CAMORS010000023.1 GCA_946624005.1 uncultured Prevotella sp.
ATATCATTGCGAAATGCGGCATTTGTTAGCCTCAAATGCCGCATTTATCGGCCTCGAATGCCGCATATAGCAGTCAGAAAAGCGGTATATAGCGATGCAATATGCGGCAAATGACAACACTACCTTATTAATGTAGTCTCACTACCTTATTAATGTAGTCACACTACTTTATTAATGTAGTCTGACTACTTTATTAATGTAGTATCGCGATAAGCGTCAAACTGCACCGTTATTTGATAGGAATCACAAAAAAAGACAGGCCTTCTGGACCTGTCTTTTCTCTTTCTTCGTAGGGACGCCCGGGCTCGAACCGGGGACCTCTGCAATGTGACTGCAGCGCTCTAAACCAACTGGGCTACGCCCCTATCGTGCGAATTGCGGGTGCAAAGGTAAGCATTTCTCAGCATCCCGCAAAACATTTTCACAAAAATATACTTCTTTTTTACAAGTTTTGTATATCATTTGATATTGCCCACACTAATCAGATATTCGGCTATCTGCACGGCATTGAGGGCGGCACCTTTGCGAATCTGATCGCCACTGAGCCAGAAGGTGAGGCCGTTCTCGAAGGCAAGGTCTTCGCGGATGCGGCCCACATAGACATCGTCGTGGCCGGCTGTCTCAAGCGGCATGGGGTAGACGAGCTGCGAGGGGTCGTCTTTCACGATGATGCCCGGGGCGGCTTCGAAGGCGCAGCGCGCCTCTTCCGGCGTTATCTTGCGCTCGGTCTCTATCCAGACGCTCTCGCTGTGGCTGCGCAATGACGACACGCGAACGCACATCGCCGAGCAGCGCACGTCGCTGTGCATGATCTTCTGCGTCTCGTTGAACATCTTCATTTCTTCCTTCGTATAGCCGTTGGGCTGGAAGACGTCGATCTGCGGGATGACGTTGTAGGCCAGCTGATGGGGGAATTTGCTCACGGTGACGGGCTCGCCGGCAATCAATTCGCGGTATTGCTGCTCCAATTCCTGCATCGCTGCGGCACCGGCACCGCTGGCGCTCTGGTACGACGCTACGCGGATGCGGCGGATGTGCGACAGCTGCTCTAAGGGTTTCAGGCAGACCACCATCATGATGGTCGTGCAGTTGGGATTGGCAATGATGTTGCGCGGACGGTTCAAGGCATCCTCGGCGTTACACTCCGGGACGACCAGGGGCACGTCGTCGCACATGCGGAAGGCACTGCTGTTGTCGATCATCACGGCTCCATGCTTCGTGATGGTCTCGGCAAACTCCTCGCTCGTGCCGCCTCCGGCCGACGTGAAGGCGATGTCGACGCCTCGGAAGTCGTCGTTGTGCTGAAGCAGCTTCACTTCGTGTTCCTTGCCGCGGAACGTATATTTACGGCCGGCAGAACGCTGGCTGCCGAACAACAAAAGCTCACTGATGGGAAACTCGCGCTCCTCCAGGATGCGGAGAAACTCCTGACCTACGGCGCCACTGGCGCCAACGATTGCTACTCTCATATCTGGTGTTATCTTGAATTGTGGGTGCAAAAATACTACTTTTCTTGTGTTTTCACGCAGAATTGGCAAAAAAGTTGTAATTTTGCAGGCAGAAATGGCAAACTTGGCAGCATACTTCCCCGTGAGCGACAGTACTTGGATATTCTTCATCGTGCTGCTCATCATTCTTTTTGCGCCGATGATCATGAACCGGCTGCGCATACCGCATATCATAGGAATGGTCATCGCGGGCATCATCGTGGGGCAGTATGGGCTGAATATCCTGGAGCGCGACGCGTCGTTCGAGCTGTTCGGCCAGGTGGGACTCTATTTCATCATGTTCCTTGCCGGAATGGAGATGGACATGGAGGGCCTGCGCAAGCATAGCATGCGCATGCTCGCTTTCGGTATTCTCACCTTTGTTATACCTTTCTTGCTGGTATATGTTGCGGGCAGAAGCCTGATGGGCTATTCCATCCAGGCCACGCTGCTGCTCTGCTGCGTGATGGCTTCCAATACGCTCATCGCCTATCCCATTGTCTGTAAATATGGTCTGCAGCGACATAAGGCTGTCACGCTGAGCGTCGGGGCCAGTATGTTCGCCCTGCTGATGGCGCTGCTCTCGCTGTCCATCATCGTGGGCGTCTATGACAAAGAGACGGCTGGCGGCGGTGGTTCCATAGCGCTGACCATCGTGTGGATGCTGGTGAAGCTGGTGCTCTATATGGCTGGTATGATTTTCTTCATACCCAGGGTGACAAGGTGGTTCTTGCGCCACTATGCCGATGGCGTCACGCAGTTCATCTTTACGCTGTCGATACTCTTCCTCAGTGCGGCCTTGACCGACCTCATCGGGCTGGAAGGGGTCTTCGGAGCGTTCTTTGCCGGACTGGTGCTCAACCGATATATCCCCTTGGTTTCGCCGCTGATGGGCCGACTGGAGTTTATCGGCAACGCTATCTTCATACCTTATTTCCTCATCGGTGTGGGCATGCTCATCAACGTCAGGGCGCTTTTCGACGGATGGCATACTGCCTATATCGTGGCTTGCATCGTCGTCATTGGCACGCTGGGCAAGATGATAGCAGGCTACGTTGCCAGTCTGTCGTTCCGTTTGCCTTGGTCGCATGGCAACATGATGTTCGGTTTGACGAGTGCTCATGCGGCTGGGTCTATCGCTATTATTATGGTCGGACGTCAGCTGGAAGTGTCGCCAGGGCTTTACCTCGTCGACAACGAGATGCTCAATGGCGTGGTGATGATGATTCTTTTTACGTGTGTCATCTCGTCGATTGTCACTGAGTTGGCTTCGCGGCAGATTGTCCTGAAGGAGTCGAACCTTGAGGCCGACGAGAAACGGGGCGACGACGAGAAGATGCTCATACCGCTCAGCGGAGAGGAGAGCTGTGAAACGCTGGTCACTTTGGCCATCTTGATGCGCAACCGAAGGCTCAACCGAGGTATCATCGGGCTGAATATCACGCTCGACGACGAGAACGTTGACAAATATCAGGCACGAGGGAAAGCGTTGCTCGAGCGTGCTGTGAAATATGCAGCCACGGCTGATGTGCGGATGCAGACGCAGAGTCGCATCGCCACAAATATCGCCAACGGTATTATGCATGCCTTTAAGGAGAATCAGGCAAGTGAGATTATCATGGGCATGTACGAGCCGAAGTCGGAGAAAGATAGCTTCTGGGGTGTCTTTACGGAGAATCTGTTCACCGAACTGAACCGCCAGATTATCATCGCTCGCATCCGACAGCCGCTCAGCACGATACGGCGCATACAGGTGGCAGTGCCGAGCCGTGCTGAGTTCGAACCTGGATTCCATCGCTGGGTCGACCGACTGGCACGAATGGCAAAGCAGATGGATTGCCGCATCGTGTTCCATAGCAAGCATGCTACACTCGATATCATCAGCCAATACTTGCAGAGTATTCACCCCGAACTGCGAGCTGAGCTGAGGCTCATGGAGCACTGGAACGACTTGCCGCGTTTGGCTGAGAGCATCAACGACGATCATCTCTTCGTCGTCGTCACGGCAAGAAAGAGCACTGTGTCGTATAAGCATGCTTTCGAGAAACTCCCTTCCGAGATAAAACAATACTATCGGAAGCCCAATCTGCTGATTATCTTCCCCGATCAATATGGCGAGCCAGTCAACGCCATGACGTTCGCCGCGCCGCAGAAGAAGGAGCAACAGAGCGCTTACTCGCAGCTCCGAGAGTGGTTCATCAATATCAAGCACAAGGTTCATTGACTCGCTTTTCGCATCGGCCCTAATAATAAAAAGGTTCAGTATGTCGCTGTATTACAGCGCCCCAGTTAAGTAAAAGGTTCCGTATGTCGCTGTTTTGCAGCGCCCCAGTTAAGTAAAAGGTTCAGTATGTCGCTGTTTCGCAGCGGCCCCAATAAAGTAAAAGTTCAGTATGTCGCTGTATTACAGCGACCAATAAATAAACAAATATGATCACAATCAACAACATCACGAAGAGCTTCGGCTCGCTTCAAGTATTGAAAGGCATCAGCCTCCATATCAACAAGGGCGAGGTCGTCAGCATCGTCGGCCCCAGCGGTGCCGGCAAGACAACGCTTCTCCAGATCATGGGTACTCTCGACCGTCCCGACCAAGGCGAAATCGTCATCGACGGTACCGACGTCAGCCGTATGTCGTCAAAGAAACTCTCTGACTTTCGTAACACCAACATCGGCTTTATCTTCCAGTTTCACCAGCTTTTGCCCGAGTTTACTGCCATCGAAAACATCATGATTCCTGCCTTTATCGCTGGCAAGAGTCACAAGGAAGCAAAGAAACGGGCCGAGGAACTGTTGTCTTTCATGGGGCTCACCGACCGTGCATCACATAAGCCCAACGAGCTTTCTGGCGGAGAGAAACAACGTGTTGCAGTGGCACGAGCCTTGATCAATAATCCTGCTGTCATCCTTGCCGACGAACCGTCTGGTAGTCTCGACACGAAAAATAAAGCCGAACTACACCAACTCTTCTTCGACCTTCGTGACAAATTCGGCCAGACATTCGTTATTGTCACGCACGACGAAGAATTAGCGCGTATCACTGATCGCACCATCCACCTGAAGGACGGTCTCATTATCAACGAAGAATCATTACGCCCGCAAGATAGCCCCATCAATGACGTTCAGTATTAGCTCTTGCAAGCTATATCTCCCTTATAGTTATCCCCCCACAAGTTATCCTCTCACAAGTTATCTCTCCACAAGTTATCCCTCCACAAGTTATCCTCCATAAAGCTATCTGTTTTATCCACTTCCCATCAAGATAGCTTTTAACTATAAACGAAGAAGCATCGCCCACATTGTGAGCGATGCTTCTTATGTTCTTAGGTTGAGTAAGCAGCTGTATCACAGCTGCAATAAGCCATTACTCGACAACCTCTACCTGTGTCTCCTTCACCTCCTTGAGCACCTTCTTCACCTCGGTGGCACCGTCGGCGATACAGATGCTGACACGGTTCAGGTCGTTCTCCTCGAACGGCTGCACGGTGTCGCCATAGCTGGCGTAGGTGATGCGGTCCTCTGAGATACCGTACTTCTCCTTCAGGTCGCGGACGACGATGTCGGCACGGCCGGCGGCCAGACGGGCGTTGATCTTGGCATTACCTGTGCCAACATCAGCATAACCGCTGACAACAACCTTTGCCTGAGGATACTTCTTCAGGTAGTCGGCAACGTCCTTGATCTTCAGCTGCTCGGTCTCCGAGACGGTGATCGAGTTGATGGTGAAGAACACGTCGCGGCGGAGCTCAGCAACCTTAACGGTCTTGTTCTCGAAGATAGAGTCGCGCTGTGTGCGATATACCTTCGGCTTCTCGACGATGACGGGAGCAACAGCGGCGTAAGCCTTGCCCAGGTTGATGCGCAGGCCGAGCAGGCCGTTGAAGTACCAGTCGGGATTGCCGGCCTTCTTCGAGTTGTACTTGTCAGAGAGAATGTTGGCGTTACCCTCAACCATCAGGCTGACGGCGTCGCTCAGACGGAAGTTCAGGTCAAGACCGGCACGTCCGAAGGGGCGAACCTTCGTGCCGTCCCAGAGATACTCCAGCTCATACTGAGCCAGACCGTCCTGGCGCAGCGTGTTGGCGATGCTGTTCACCTCGTCGTTGTCGAAGGCAACGTTGGCACCACCGCCGAGGAAGGCTGTCACGTTGAACACACGCTTCGGGTTCCAGCCGCAGAACAGGTTGCTCAGGTTGAACATGAAGTCGATGCCCGGAGCAACATACTTGTACTTGTAGTCCTTCGTGATGGCGGGACTGCCGTAGCCGTTCCAGCCACCCTTGCTCTGCCAAGCGTTAGCCTGGATGCGAGCACCGAAAACAGGCGAGAACTGATAGCCCAGACCGAGCTGAACGTTCGGAGAGAACAGATCTTTCGTCTTTGCCTCACCCAGCGTGTGCTGGATACCACCCTGAAGATCCAGGAAGGCATGCTTCTTGAACTCATACTTTGTGCCGTCGGCAGCCTCGTAGGTTGCCTGAGCCATGGCAGCCGTACCCATGCCGAGCAGGGCTGCACAGAAAAGTGTCCTTATTTTCATACTATACTAAATTAAATATTTCTCTATGATTTCAGAAAATACTGATAACAACGACCCTTTAATCGAGGTTCGTGGTGAGATACCACTTGCCTTCATGTCGGACAGGACGTAGCACAAGTGCCAATTTATTGGGACGTGTGCTTCCTTCCTTCGGTTCGAACAGCTTGACCATGCAACGCACTTCACTATTGTCCTTGTCGCGGAAAATGATGTGCTCCATCTTGTATTCCACGCCCTTGAAGTGTTTTAACACGAAAAGCTGGTTCTTCAACTGATCTGGTCGGAGCGGTAAGACAGAATCCCCCTTCTGATAATAAAGCATTCCTGCGGCATCTTCAAGTTCGCGTTGTTCCAGCAGCTGAAGATAGTGCTGTGCCAGCGATGTCACCTCGGCAGTATCCTGCGCTGTAAGTGCCATCTCAGGCTTGGGCAGGTAGGTTTCTTCAAGCTCTTTGAAACTCTTCTCCTTCTTGCCGCAAGAAGCGAGCGTCAGGAGAGCCAATGTCATTACTACAAATAGAGAATTCTTTTTCATTTTCTGTTGTTTTGTTTAAAAAGGGGTGCCAACGAGTTGACACCCCTCTCTTTAATTCGGAATAGATGCGTTATCTATTAGTTCTTTTTGGCTTTGTTACCTGTGGTAGCATCAACCGTGATGATAGCCCATACCTTGAAGGTAGACGGGTTGTACGGCCATGTTGTGGTCTCACCATCAGTTGTCCAAGCGTTGTCGAACTCACCCCAGTTGTACTTGATGTAGATCGGTACGAAGAGGTGGAACTTCTGTACATTACCACCGTTGTTGGTGTAAGTGATGACACTCTGCTTCAGAGCGTTCACAACACTCTCCTTCGACTGGAGGTAAGTGGGCGACAGAGCAGGAATATCAGAAGCGAGGTCGAGCTTGTCCTCGGCAACATACTTCACGATAGCTTCCTGAGCGATGAACTTGTCGGCAGCCAGCTTAGCGGTGATCTCGGTACGGAACTCGGGCTCTGCAGCGTGGTCGGTGCGGATCTCGCTATACGGAGCGAAGAGCTCGCAGATGTTGTAGAAGCCGAAGCCGATGTTCTTCTCAGCGTTGTTCACCTTCTTCTTCAGGTCAACGGCGTAGTCGCGCCAGTCTTTAATGGTGAGCAGGTCGCTGACATTGATCTTCTCAACTGCATTCAGAGCGTCAGTCCAAGTAGCGTTCTTAGCCCACGGGTTGATCGGGCGCTCGAACTTAGCATTGAAGAAGCGATCCTCGAGGAGCAGGTTGTAGCAAACCGGGCCGTCCTGAGTGTAGATCTCAATGTAAGAAGTGAAGGTCATCAGGCTCTTCATGTACTCGTCGTAGATATCCTTACCGTCGTTGTCGTAGCGACCCGTCCAGTTCAAGATGTCGTCTGAGCAGTCGTTGTACTGATACTCGATGCGGTTGTTAACGATACGTACGATACAGTGGTCATCCTGGTCATAGATAGCCTTGTAGCTGATCTGGCCGTTAGCCTCTGTTACAGGCTCTGCGAGGTGCAGAGTGTACTCAGATACACCACCGTGATACTTCGAGTATGCGGGAACGGTCCATGCGCCGTCAACAGCGTCGAACTCAGCGTTCACACCCTTCTTCGGGAGAACGAAGCGGAACGATACGTTCTTACCATTGGTGTAGTCATACTTGCTGAACTTCTCGGGATTCGGCATGTCGATAGTGACAATGTTCTTCTTGAAGTTCTCAAGCAGGCTGCGCTGGAAGTCGTTCTCCTCGAGCTGGTCGTCACCTTCCTCAGCAGGTGTCGGAACATTCTCGTGTACCTCAAGAGCGGTGTGGTTGGCCTCAGAAGCCTTATCCTTAACAGCGCTGTTCAGCTCATACCAGTGAGAGAGGTCCTTATCGATAACCTTACCATAAGCGAAGTGTACCTGGTCGCCCGGGATGATGAGGTCAACATAGATAGCGGTCATCTCCTGATACTTCGGAGTAACGCCCTTCTTGACGAAGCGTACGGTGGTGATGAGCTTCTGATCCTTGAAGCCGGTACCCTTGTTGGCGAGCAGAGCCTCACGAGCTTCCTCGGCAGTCTCCTTACCAGTGATGTAGCGAGCCACGTCGGCAACCTTCTCACTGATAGCCCACATCAGAACGTTGGTCTGCTTGGCAGCAGCGTCGTACTTGGTCGGAACCATGTAGGTGTACTTCACGATACCCAGAGTGTCCTCAAGGTCAGCCTTAGCATACTTCTTAGCCTCAGCGGCGGGATCGAACCAGTACTGAACAGCCACCTCACCGGCAACGTTCGTACCGTCAGCGTTCTTCTTATAGGTCTCGAGCTCGTACTCGGCCTCGAACTGATCCTTGGTGTAACCCAGCTCACCAATCTTGGCGAGGATGAGGTTCTCAACCTGTGCCCATGTGACACCGGCTTCGTCACCGCAGTTCATGTAATAGTCGTAAGGAATAGTTACCTCACAGAAGGTCGGCTCAAGGTTATCAGTGATGATGAGCTTCATGTAACCAACCTCAAGGATCTGACCCTTAGAGTCAACGAGGTCAACACGAATCAGCGGCTCACGGTCGATAGCCTCACGGGTAGCAACCTTGTCGGCGATGGTAGCGCCCTCGGCAGTAACCGAACGCGGAGTAACGATAACGCTCTCGATACCATAGTCGCAGTTTTCATTGCGCTTCACATCGATAGTCATGTGCTTCGACTCACCTGTCACGTGGATACCATCCTCGTAGTCAACCAGAGTGAAGTCGTAGTGCAGACCGAGCTGCTTGAAGGTTTGCGGATCCATCTTCTTGTCATAGGTCATCCATGTCATGAAGAAGCCAAGGTTCGTGTAGTGTGTCTCAACGAACGGCATGATGTCGAGCGTGCGGTTGTAAGCAACAGAGTGGGTCGGAAGGTTCTTGATAGCTGTGCGAGCCTGCTTCCACATGTGACCACCAAGGCCATTCTTGCCAGTCCAACCACCGTAGTTGTGGCAGTTGAGGATTTTAGCTTCCGGCTCGTTGTCGGCCAGAGCCTGAACGTGCAGCAGAGCGGGAGTCACAACGACGAAGTCAGAAGATACGGTAGAAACCTTACCGTCAACCTCGCCAACCTGAGCCTGGAGAGATACCCAGTTCAGAGAGTCGTGCAGAGAAGCGAACTCAGCAGCGTCCTTGTCGTCCTTCGGAGCGAACGGGTTCTTCACGTAGTTGCCGTCAGCAGTGCGGGCAATCTGATGTACGTAAGCTTCCCAAGCGGGGATAGTGAAGTCAACTTCAACAACACCGTCCTTGTAGCGTGTACCGATTTCCTTACCATTGACTGTTTCGCTCATAGGAACAGCGAAGCCGTCCTTACCTTCACGAGACTCAACCTCCTCGCCCCAGATACGGGTGTCGGTGAAGAAGTTGAACTTCGTGTTGCTCAGGTCAACAGAAGAGGGGTTCGTCAGAGCCTTGAAAGTACCGTGAGCAATGAGCTGAGCGGTCTTCAGGCGTGTGAACTCATGAACGAGAACCTTGTAGAACGAGAGGACAGACTGGTCCTTGTCACCCTCACCATAGGTTTCAGCGAAGTCTTTCCAGCTGTGAACACCGCCGAGCGATGCAACAGGAGCCATGTCACCACAGTCGAACAGATAAGCAGAAGAACCGTCGGTGACATCCTTGTCGAAGATCTCGTTGGTCTCCGGGTTGATGTAGTGGAACTCCTCGTTGGCACCCTCACCTACCTTAGCCAGAACGGGCTGATAGTACATAGCGGGAACCTCGATGTGCTCAACACCACCAATCACGCTCATGTCGTAAGCCACAAGACCTGTGAGCTGCTTGGTGAGCAGGAACTGAAGGACGTTGGCCTCAGTGAGGAATTTGTTAACCTCGCTGTCGCCGCCCTTGAGGAGGTCGCGAATCTGGTTGATCTCATCCTGTGTCAGGTCGTCAGCGGGATACGTGCCGATCTTGCTCATGCGGTTCTTCAGGTTCTCAACGAGCTCCTTCACCTTAGCGATGGCAGCGTCGTCGTCAGTAACACCGAGGTACTCGAGCAGAGCCTGGCGATACTTCTCGAAGACATCGATCTGAGCCTGCAGGTTGGCCTTGGCAGCGTCAACATAGTTGATGGTTGCGTAGCCTTCCAGAGCATCAGCAATCTTCTGGTCGATACCAGCCAGCTCTGTGCGGAGTGCATCGAGGTCGGCCTGCGAAGCCTTGCCTGCGATAGCGTCCTCAAGAACCTGCTTGGCATCCTCAAGAGCCTTCACGCGCTCTTCGAGCTTCACGAGGTTGGCAGCAAGCTCGCCATACTTCGCTGTGAGGTCGGCACCCTGATTCTTCAGAGTAGCGATGTCGGCCTGCACGGTAGAGCAGCAGCTCTCCAGCGTCTTGATGCTAGCCTGCAGATCACTTACTGTTTTCTCTAAGGAAGCGATGCGATCTTTGTTGGCATTGATGTCGTCATCGTAGTCCTTACAAGAAACGAACATGCTCGTAGTAGCCCATGCAAAGGCCACTAAAAGCAACGTACTAAAAATTTTCTTTTTCATTAGACTAAAAAATTAAATTAAAACTAAATATATACTTTATGCTTAAATTCTCTCACACTGCGGCACCTCTCTTAGCGAGAGATGGCAGTAATTTTGTGCAAATATACGCTTAAATATTATAATGCGCAAACAATTCCATGTTTTTTTTCACAAAAAAGACAAAATTTAACATTTTTGACCCTTCTTCAACACAAAATTGCGCTTTTTACCTTGTTATTAAGGGTGCGCATGCGTATTGTTAGCAACTTATCCGCCACTGTCGGGCGGTGATGGTTTGAGACTGGTGAAGTAACAGTTCCTTTCATACTCCATAGGCATTTCTTTTAAGTAATCAACCACATTTTCATGCTTCAAAGATGTGCCTAAACGCTTTTTGCGCATGGACACACTCCAAAACGGGTGCAAATATAGTACTTTTTTTGTTATTGTCAAAACGTTTTGCGTTTTTTTGTTGCATTTTATTCCAATTTTTTTGATTTAGAACAATTCTTGCCCCCTATTTTGTTGTCGTGGACGTGATGATGTAGATAATAGTACACAGTTGGAGCAACAGCCTCTATTGGACCAGTTGGTGTAAACATCGCACATGTGCTTCGTGGGCGACTTGATTAGTATACGTGTTTAGCCTCTATTCTTCGACGCAACCTCTTTATGGAATCAATATATAATATGTGAGTGCTTATTTAATATAAGGTTATGCGCGCGCGTATATATAATAATGTATATGTAACACTGGCGAGCTATAGAACGTAAGATAGCAATGCTTTTGCTGGCAACCACTCCATGCTTTTGGAAATATCCTATAAAACGAAAATTGCTCCCCTCGGCAGGGGAGCAACTTTGAATTTGGTAATTATTTATTTGACTATGTATTTTTCTCCGTTGACAATGTAAACGCCTCTCATAACCCCATCAAAACTCTTTGCTTTCTCTCTGACAAGTACACCGGTCAGGTCGTAGATGTCGAAAGTGCCTCCGGCTGCGATGATATCGTCAATACCGGTCTTGGGTTCGATGGTCAGCGTACCATTCTCATACAGCAGCTCGTAGTTGGGAGCCTCACCTCCGCTGACGTAGATGGTGTAGTCGCCCACCTCACTGGTGCTTGTAGCGTCGCAGGTTGCCACGGGGAATGATGTGAACACGCCAGGAGTATATTCGTTCTCACGGTTCTTGAAACCGAAGTATACGAGGTAGAACGTCGGCACTTCCTCGCCCTGGTTCATAGAGTAGCTACCGGGAGTAACGGTGAGCGGAGCCTTCTCGATGGTGAGCGTACCGTTGACGAAGGTGGCCTTCTTGTTCTTCACCGAACCCTTCGAGATGACGATGTCGTAGGTGCCTACGGGCGATCCTACAGTAGCATCGCACGTGATAGCGGGTGTACCCATCACTTGTCCGCCCTCGACGGTGTACTCAAACTCAGGAATCTCGTCGCCATACTCGATGGTGTAGCTCTTGGCCGTGATGGTTGCGGGCTCCTCTGTCGGCTCAACGAGGTTGCAAGAGATGACGTCGTCCTGATGGTTGGCATCAATGGCGAGGTAGGCCGAGTTGGCTGCCAGAGCGCCCGAACCCTTGATGAAGCGCGGTGTACCGCCGTCGTTGCCTAAGATTCGCATCGTATTGGCATTGAAGGCCACCTGATTCTTGTGTGTGAAGGTGCCGTTTGTCTTATTAATATTAAAGTAGACACCCTTGAGCAGGTTGCCGCTGACGCTTGCCACCGTCTCGTAGATAGGCAGCAGCTTGGCAGAGGCCGACGTTGAGTTCAGGATGACTGGCGTAGCTGCGGGTACCTTGTTCTTGATCTCCACCATGTTGGCCTTGCCCTCGCTGTCGTAGCCGTTGGCATAGTAAGCCGTCACGCCTGCGGGCAGCTGATAGGCAAACGAAGTGTAGAGCGACATATAGCGTTCGCCGTCCTCGTCGGTCAGCGTCGGGTTGATGACCAGTGCGTTGTCAGAGGTGTTAACCGGAACAACGAACCAAGCGCTGGTGCCCGGGTTGTCGATACCCAGTTTGCCATTCTCGTCGTCGAGGTAAACGGTAGCAGAGGCACCGCTTGAGGCAGCACGGATGACAGCCGAATAGGTGGGCATACCGTCGCGGTCGCCAGCGTATGTGATGGAGAAGTTGGTCTCGTTACGGTTCATGATCGAGTAGATGTCTGTACCCTGAGCCTTCAGGTTGTAGTACATCGTACCACGCTTTTCCAAGAGGATAATCGATCCCGGGTCGGTCTGTGCCTGAGCTGCCGAGATGAGTTCGATGGCACCAAGGTCCATCGTCGGCGTACCATTGACGCGTTTTGACTGGTCCTTGTCGTCGTGAACAGAGATGTACCTATTCGTCACAGCGTTATAGATACGGTAGTAGCCATTCTCAAGCGGCTGATAGTTTTGCGCGCTTGCCTTCACTCCAACCATGCTGAGCATGACAATCAAAGCGAATGTAATTTTTTTCATAATCTTTGAAATACTTTTTGTTAATTACTAAAATTCTGCATTCTTAGGAGTACGCGGGAAGGGGATGACATCGCGGATGTTCTGCATTCCCGTGACAAAGAGGATGAGGCGTTCGAATCCGAGTCCGAATCCGCCGTGCGGGCAGCTGCCCCAGCGTCGTGTGTCGATGTACCACCAGAGGTGAGACTGGTCCATCTTGCGGCGATTCACCTCGCTCATGAGCTTGTCGTAGCTCTCTTCACGTACGGAGCCGCCGATGATCTCGCCAATCTGCGGGAAGAGCACGTCGGTACCCTGCATCGTCGGGCCAGGAGCCACAGCACCTTTGTAGCCTACCGACGGTCCGTCGGCGTTGCCTTCTTCCGTCGGGGTGTTCTGCTTCATATAGAACGACTTGAACGAGCGTGGATAGTCGGTCATGATGACGGGCTTCTTGAAGTGTTCCTCCACGAGGAAGCGCTCGTGCTCGCTGGCGAGGTCGTCGCCCCAGTTGCAGGGGAACTCAAACTTGCGTCCGTCCTTGATGGCCTGCTGCAGGATGTTGATACCCTCGGTGTAAGGCAGGCGGACGAACGTCTCCTTCAATACACCCTCCAGGCGTGCAATGAGCGTCTTGTCGACCATCTTGTTGAGGAACTCAAGGTCGTCCTTGCAGTTGTCGAGCGCCCAGCGCACGCAATACTTGATGAAGTCTTCTTCAAGGTCCATCAGGTCTTCCTGGTCGAGGAAGGCCACTTCCGGCTCTACCATCCAGAACTCTGCCAAGTGGCGCGGTGTGTTGCTGTTCTCTGCGCGGAAGGTGGGTCCGAACGTGTAGATGGCTCCCAGGGCCGTTGCTCCGAGTTCGCCTTCGAGCTGTCCGCTCACGGTGAGTGAAGTCTGCTCGCCGAAGAAGTCGTCGTCGTAGATAATCTTTCCCTGCTCGTCTTTTTTCAGGTCGTAGAGGTTTTTCGTTGTCACCTGGAACATGTTGCCGGCTCCTTCGCAGTCGCTGGCAGTGATGAGCGGTGTGTGGAAATAGAAGAATCCATGCTCGTGGAAATAGGTGTGGATGGCCATTGCCATGTTGTGGCGTATGCGCATGACGGCGCCGAAGGTGTTGGTGCGCAGGCGCATGTGGGCATTCTTGCGCATCACCTCGAACGACTGGCCTTTCTTCTGCATCGGATAGTCGTTGCCGCAGAGACCGTAGATGGTGATCTGTTGGCATTTCACCTCCGAGGCCTGCCCCTGAGCGGGACTCTCCACGAGTGTGCCTGTCACACCGATGCAAGCACCGGTCGTTATCTGCTTCAGCGTCTCTTCATCCACCGTGCCGGCATCCACCACCACCTGAATGTTCTTGATGGTCGATCCGTCGTTCAGTGCGATGAAGTCAACGGCTTTGCTGCTGCGGTGCGTGCGCACCCAGCCCATCACCGTTATCTCCTTTCCATATTCGGTGCTCTTGAGAGCATCAATCACTTTCGTTCTTCTCATATCTTGCGAATTAATAGTCTTTCAAATTGTTGTTTTCTTCTGCGAACCAGATTATTCGAAAGCACCCATGCGCAGCATGTCAACCTCCTTCTCGGTGAGGAATCGCCAGTCGCCGCGGCGCAGGTTCTTCTTGGTAAGGCCGGCAAACTGTACGCGGTCGAGGCGGATGACGCGGTAGCCCAGTGCCTCGAAGATGCGGCGTACGATGCGGTTCTTGCCGCTATGAATCTCGATGCCCACCTGACTCTTGTCCTGCTCGGAAGCATAGTCGATGGCATCGGCATGCACCTCACCATCGTCGAGCTCGATGCCCTCAGCTATCTGCTGCATGTCGTGTGCGGTGACATTCTTGTCGAGGTAGACGTGGTAGACCTTCTTCTTCAGGAACTTCGGGTGCGTCAGCTTCGAAGCCAAGTCGCCGTCGTTGGTGAGGAGCAGCACACCGGTGGTGTTGCGGTCGAGGCGTCCTACAGGGTAGATGCGCTCGGGGCATACGTTCTTCACCAGGTCCATCACCGTCTTGCGCTGTTGCGGGTCTTCGCTGGTGGTGACATAGTCCTTGGGCTTGTTCAGCAGGACGTACACCTTCTTCTCCAGCGTGACGGGCGTGTCGTGGAACATCACCTCGTCGGAACGCAGAATCTTCGTTCCCAGTTCGGTGACCACCTGTCCGTTGACCGTTACGGCACCTGCCGTGATGAACTCGTCGGCCTCTCTGCGGCTGCAGATGCCGGCATTGGCCATGAACTTGTTCAGGCGGATGGGCTCGTTCGGGTCGATGTTCTCCTCCTTATATTCGATGCGCTTTTTCAAGCTGTACTTGCTGTTGGGATCGTAGCCTGGACGGTTGAAACCACGCTGCTGGCGCTGCTGTCCGTAGCCGCCTCGCTGGTTGTAGCCTCCACGCTGATTGTAACCTCCTCGCTGGTTGTATCCACCCTGCTGGCGTGGCTGTCCATACCCTCCGCGGCTCTGGTATCCTCCCTGCTGGCGAGGCTGGTAGTTGCTGCGCGGCTGGTATCCACCCTCCTGGTCGTTATCGTAGCGTGGGCGGTATTGCTGACGAGGCTGGTAGCCGCCTTCCTGGTTGGCATCGTAGCGCTGGCGGTATCCTCCCTGCTGTCGTGGCTGATAGTTGCTGCGTGGCTGGTATCCACCTTCGCGCTGCTGGTATCCGTCGCTGTTGTAGCTGTTGCGCGGGCGATACTGCTGCCGTGGCTGGTAGCTGCTGCGCGGCTGGTAGCCTCCCTGCTGTCCGTAGCTGGTCCGCGGCCGGTACGAACTCTGTGTCGATGTGCCTTCCGAGGCATTTCCTTCACCATCCTCGCTGGCGGGTGTCGTCGGTCGTGTTGTGTAGGCTCGCTGTGATGTGTGGATGCGGGGGCGTGGTGTGCGTCCCGTCGGACGGTTTCCTGAAAAACTCGATGCCGGGCGATAGCCCTCACGGCCACCCTCGGTGGGGTTCTGTGCTTCAGACTGACCTTCAGTCTTCTTTTCTAAATCTTCTGACATGATACTTTACTAATTTACGATTTACTAATTTGCGATTTATTTGGTTGATTTACAATTTATCAATGTTCAATGTTAGTCCTGTATAGTTCCAGGGTGTGATGGCCCTGAGCTCTTGCTTGACACTTTCGCTGACGTTCAGCGTTTCCACGAAGCGGTGGATGGTTTCTTCCGTCATGCGTTCGTTGGTGCGAGTCAGTGCCTTCAGCGCCTCGTAGGGATGCGGGTAGCCTTCGCGTCGCAGGATGGTCTGTATGGCCTCAGCCACGACAGCCCATGTCTCTTCAAGGTCGCGGTGCAGGGCTTCTTCGTTGAGGATGAGCTTGCGCAGACCTTTGAGCGTGCTCTGCAGGGCGATGATGCTATGGCCGAGCGGCACGCCGATGTTGCGCAGGACGGTAGAGTCGGTCAGGTCGCGTTGCAGGCGGCTGATGGGCAGCTTCTGCGCCAGGAACTGCAGCTGCGCGTTGGCCATGCCGAGGTTGCCTTCCGAATTCTCGAAGTCGATGGGGTTCACCTTGTGGGGCATGGCGCTGCTTCCCACCTCTCCGGCCTTGATCTTCTGCTTGAAATACTCCATCGAGATATACATCCAGAAGTCGCGGTCGAGGTCGATGATGATGGTGTTGATGCGGCGAAGGGCATCGCAGACGGCAGCTGTCTGGTCGTAGTTGCTGATCTGCGTAGTCCACTCCTCGCGCACGAGTCCGAGCTTTTCGCTGACGAAGCGGTTGCCTACTTCGCGCCAGTCTATCTCCGGATAGGCCACGTGGTGGGCATTAAAGTTGCCAGTGGCACCGCCAAACTTTGCCGTTATTTCCTCTCTGCGTAGCGAGTTGAGCTGTCTGCGCAGACGATAGGCGAATACCATCACCTCCTTGCCCAACAGGGTGGGGGAGGCGGGCTGCCCGTGTGTCTTGGCGAGCATCGGTACGTCCTTCCATTCCATGGCGTATGCCTCGAGCTGTGCGATGAGCTCTTCCACCTGTGGGATGAACACTTCGGCAATCGCCTCCTTCATGGACAGAGGCACCGATGTGTTGTTGATATCTTGCGAGGTAAGGCCGAAGTGGATAAACTCCTTATAGGCTTCCAAACCTCCGATAGCGTCAAATTTTTCTTTGATGAAATACTCCACGGCCTTGACGTCGTGGTTGGTAGTTTTCTCTATTTCCTTCACACGCTGGGCGTCAGCCTCGGTGAAGTCTCGGTAGATGAGGCGCAGACGATCGAAAATACCTTTGTCTACTCCCTTCAGTTGCGGCAGTGGCATCTCGCAGAGCATAATGAAGTATTCCACCTCCACCCTCACGCGGTAGCGTATCAGGGCGTACTCTGAAAAATAGTCTGCCAGCGGCTCTGTTTTGCCTCTATACCGCCCGTCGACAGGCGATACGGCAGTTAGTACATCCAGTTTCATTCTTCTTGATAGCTTTGTATTCTTGCTTTCTGTATAAATTCCCGTGCAAAGGTAGCAATAAATTCGGAGATACAAAATTTTTTCTCATAAAAACATTCTTTGTTAATGCTAATTAACGGAGGGTCGACTTTTGTGTCAAAAAAAATCACTCAAGTTTTGTCAGTTCCAAAGAGGTGTCAGCTGACTTTGTCAGAGATGGTCTCTGACCTGCTCAGTGATGTTTGCTGACATCGTCAGGGATAGTCTCTGACCTGCTCAGGGAGTATCTTTGACACCATTACCGACTATCGCCGGGAATAGTGCAACGTCCATTGGTTATGTTTTGTCGGAAAACAGGTCAACATCTCACCAAATAGCTCTGAATCCCACTGTTTATCGGCCTTTCGGATGGTGAGGTGTTTCTGTATCACCTCACCATACCCCTCACCAAAGGCCCCACCATCCATCAATACCCATCATCCAACACCCATCACCCTATTGGTGAGGTGCTTGGTGAGATGTCTGGTGAGATGATTCGTGAACACCTCACCATGCGAAACCCGCTCTGGAAAAGGCTTTTCGGGCATTTTGGTGAGGTGTAGGAGGGCGTTATACTTAGAAAACGAAACATGAATCATTCAGAAAGATTTCAGTCGGATTCCTGGCTGACATAACGCGCGTGCATACATAATTATATAAAAATTTAGAAAGTGGAAAAAGGGTTGGGTTCCAGTGTGAGCTAATCTGTCTGATGCTCATATCGGTGGCAAAAGAATGTCCCCAGATGTGTAATCTGAAGTGATAGGAGTAAAAATTAAAGTTAAAAGAATTTATATACATTTAATTTTTGGCGATTATTGGCATGTGGCGACCCTGCTTTTTAGGTTGTTTCATAAAATATTCGTACCTTTGCAGCCCGAAATAGTCCGACGGGATTATTGTGCACATATTCGAATATAAATAATATCAAATATATAAATTAAAAAAAGTAAAATTAAAATGCCTACTATTTCACAGTTAGTTAGAAAAGGCAGAAAGGTGCTTGCAGACAAGAGCAAGTCGCCCGCTTTGGATGCATGTCCTCAGCGTCGCGGTGTGTGTGTGCGTGTGTACACCACAACCCCGAAGAAGCCTAATTCGGCAATGCGTAAAGTTGCCCGTGTTCGTTTGACAAACCAGAAGGAAGTGAACTCCTACATCCCCGGTGAAGGACACAACCTGCAGGAGCACTCCATCGTGCTGGTGCGTGGCGGTCGTGTCAAGGACCTGCCCGGTGTACGTTATCACATCGTCCGCGGTACGCTCGATACCGCCGGTGTGGCCAACCGCACCCAGCGCCGCTCGAAGTACGGAGCTAAGCGCCCGAAGCAAAAGAAGTAATTCTTACAGACAAATCGGCTGGTAGCTAAAGCCGGAGAGGGTTTCAGCTGCCAGCTGCTCAAAAAATCAAAACAATTTACAAACCGTTTTGCTGGAGAAGTGTTAGAAAAGGTTGAGTAAATGCCCTGGTGAGGGCGTTGAAGAACAAGAAAAACAGCCCCAAGCAGAATTTAATTTTCAAAAAAGAAATGAGAAAAGCAAAACCCAAGAAGCGCGTGATCCTGCCCGATCCCGTCTTCAACGACCAAAAGGTCTCGAAGTTTGTCAATCATCTGATGTACAGCGGTAAGAAAACCATCTCTTACGAGATTTTCTACAACTCGCTCAACATCGTCAAGGAAAAGATGGCCAAGGAGGAGAAGACTCCCCTGGAGATTTGGAAGCAGGCCCTCGACAACATCACTCCGCAGGTGGAGGTGAAGAGTCGTCGTATCGGCGGTGCTACATTCCAGGTGCCTACCGAAATCCGCCCCGACCGTAAGGAGAGCGTGTCGATGAAGAACATGATTCAGTTCGCACGCAAGCGTAGCGGAAAGTCGATGGCAGAGCGCCTTGCTGCTGAGATTATGGATGCTTACAACAACCAGGGTGGCGCCTTCAAGCGTAAGGAGGATATGCACCGCATGGCCGAGGCCAACCGTGCATTCGCACACTTCAGATTCTAATCAGCAGACAGGATAACACCCAAAAAACAGAATGGCAAAGCAAGATTTACACCTGACCCGCAATATCGGCATCATGGCCCACATCGATGCCGGTAAGACAACAACTTCTGAGCGTATCCTCTATTATACGGGAAAGACTCACAAGATTGGCGAGGTCCACGACGGTGCAGCAACAATGGACTGGATGGCCCAGGAGCAGGAGCGTGGTATCACCATCACTTCTGCCGCCACCACTTGTTACTGGCACTACAATAACAAACAATTCAAAATCAACCTCATCGACACTCCGGGGCATGTCGACTTCACCGCCGAGGTGGAGCGCTCGCTGCGCGTGCTCGATGGTGCTGTCGCTACCTACTGTGCTGTAGGTGGCGTGCAGCCGCAAAGTGAGACCGTCTGGCGCCAGGCCGACAAGTACAACGTGCCGCGTCTCGGCTACGTCAACAAGATGGACCGCTCGGGTGCCAACTACTATGACGTGCTTCAGCAGATGAAGGACGTGCTCGGAGCCAACCCCGTCTCACTGGTCATCCCTATCGGACAGGAAGAGACCTTCCGCGGTGTCGTCGACCTGCTCAAGATGAAGGCTATCATCTGGCACGACGAGACACAGGGAGCCGAGTTCGAAGTGACTGATATCCCTGCCGACCTCGCCGACGAGGCACAGGAGTGGCGCGACAAGCTGGTCGAGGCCGCAGCCGAATTCGACGAGAGCCTGATGGAGAAGTTCTTCGACGATCCCGACAGCATCACCGAGGAAGAGCTCATCGCTGCCATCCGTAAGGGAACACTCGCCATGCAGTGCACACCGATGCTCTGCGGTTCGTCGTTCAAGAACAAGGGCGTGCAGACATTGCTCGACTATGTCTGTGCCTTCCTTCCCTCTCCGCTTGACACTCCGAACATCGTAGGCGAGAACCCCGACACCGGCGAAGAAGAAGATCGCAAACCCAGCGAGGATGAGCCGACATCGGCTCTGGCCTTCAAGATTGCCACCGACCCCTATGTGGGACGTCTCGTCTTCTTCCGCGTCTATTCCGGTAAGGTGGAAGCTGGCTCTTACGTCTTCAACACCCGTTCGGGCAAGAAGGAGCGTATCAGCCGCCTCTTTCAGATGAACTCCAACAAGCAGCAGCCCATGGAGTGCATCGAGGCTGGCGACATCGGTGCCGGTGTTGGCTTCAAGGACATCCGCACCGGCGACACGCTCTGCGAAGAGGGACACCCCATCGTCCTGGAGAGCATCACCTTCCCCGACACTGTCATCTCTATCGCAGTTGAGCCGAAGAGCCAGGCCGACATCGCCAAGCTCGACAATGGTCTGGCCAAGCTGGCCGAGGAAGACCCGACCTTCACCGTGCATACCGACGAGCAGAGCGGCCAGACCGTCATCTCGGGTATGGGCGAGCTCCATTTGGACATCATCATCGACCGTCTGAAGCGCGAGTTCAAGGTGGAGTGCAATCAGGGTAAGCCGCAGGTCAACTACAAGGAGGCAATCACTAAGACCGTCAACCTCCGTGAGGTGTACAAGAAGCAGACGGGTGGTCGCGGTAAGTTTGCCGACATCATTGTCAACGTCGGTCCTGTCGACGACGACTATGATGTGAAGGAGAACGGTCCGCTGCAGTTCGTCAACGAGGTGAAGGGTGGTAACATCCCCAAGGAGTATATCCCCTCCATCCAGAAGGGCTTCGAGACTGCCATGAAGAATGGTATCCTCGGCGGCTATCCCATGACAGGCCTGAAGGTGACCGTTGTCGACGGTTCGTTCCACCCCGTGGACTCCGACCAGCTGTCGTTCGAACTCGCTGCCATCAACGCCTATAAGAACATCTGCCCGAAGGCCGGCCCCGCCCTGATGGAGCCTATCATGAAGGTGGAGGTTGTCACTCCCGAGGAGAACATGGGTGACGTGATCGGCGACCTGAACAAGCGTCGCGGTCAGGTGGAAGGCATGGAAGAGGCCCGCTCGGGTGCACGCGTCATCAAGGCTATGGTTCCCCTGGCTGAGATGTTCGGCTACGTGACAGCCCTGCGTACCATCACTTCCGGACGTGCCACCAGCTCGATGGAGTACGACCACCATGCACCGCTCTCCAGCTCTATCGCCAAGGCTGTGCTGGAAGAGGTGAAGGGTCGCGCCGACCTGGTGTAAAAACCTCACCCCTACTTTTCCGAAGGAGGGGAGAAAACGAACAAAGCAGGAGGGTCGCTGAGCAAATGACTCTTTAGCGACTCCTCCTCTTTAAAATAATCGTAAATTATAAATCATTAAATCGTAAATTAAAACATGAGTCAGAAAATTCGTATCAAGCTGAAGAGCTACGACCACAAATTGGTCGACAAGTCAGCAGAGAAAATCGTGAAGGCCGTGAAGGCTACGGGTGCTATCATCAGCGGTCCTATCCCCCTGCCCACTCACAAGCGTATCTACACCGTCAACCGCTCTACCTTCGTCAACAAGAAGGCTCGTGAGCAGTTCCAGCTGTCCAACTACAAGCGCCTGATTGACATCTACAGCGCTTCTCCCAAAACCATCGATGCCCTGATGAAGCTCGAGCTCCCCAGCGGTGTTGAGGTAGAGATCAAGGTATAGTCTGGCTGGCCTCTCAAGGCCACGGTTGATACGAACCGAGACGTTCCATCGCGAACACGATACAATAAAGAAGTCCGAGTTGCATTGCTGCAATCCGGACTTCTTTCTTATTTGATTCTGCTGTTATTACTTGAAAAGTTCGTCGAGCAGGGTGTAGAAAGCGGGATCTTCACCCACGATGGTCTTCACAATCTTGCCATCCGGACCAACGACAATCTTTGTGGGGAATCCCTGTATGCCGTAGTCGGCGAGCACCTTCGAGTCGCGCGGGTTGTAGACGTGCAGCCAGGGCAGCTCGTGCTTTGCGACGGCCTCTTTCCACTTGGCCTCCGTGTCGTTGCAGTCGATGCCGAGAATCTCGAACTTTCCCTTATACTTATTATAATACTCCTTCATCTCGGGGAACCCCTTGATACACCATCCGCACCACGATCCCCAGAAATCGAGGATGACATACTTGCCGCGAAGGCTCGACAGGGCGAGCGGCTTGCCGTTGATGTCGTTGAGCGTGAAGTCGGGAGCCATGGCTCCTGCTGCCTGTTTCTGTGCTGCCTCGGCCTCAGCCTTCTGCTGTGCCTCCGTCATGTCGATAATCTCCTGGTAGAGCATCTTGCATCGACCGTCGCGCACCGCGGGAGCGAGAAGTGCCACAGCCTCTTTCATCTTGTCAAGATCGTCAAGCTGCGGGATGACGGCTGTCGTGGCCTCCTCGTTGGCATGCTCCTTGATATACGTCATCAGTTTGCTGGTGAAACGCTCTTGGATAGGCTCGATGCCTTCTTGATAGCGTTTCATCACCTCTTCCTGAGGTGTGCCGCTGGCCATGAGTTGCTGCATCTGCTGGGTGAAGTCGTTCACTTCCTTCTGAGCCTCCTCGATGAAGAGGTCGGCCTTGTGATACTGGCTGTAGAATGTCGACCCGTCGATGTCGTAGCGGCTCTCGTCCTTCTGTGTGAGGATTACCTCTTCGCCGCCCACAGCCGGAATCTGGTAGTATTTGGCGCTGCGGTCGCCCCGGAACACGGCTGGCTCAGCGAGCAGTATTTTTGTGGGCTGAGGGATGTTGACGTTGAAGTCGAAGACCCCTTGCTTGCCGGTGAAGGTCTGCCGGTTGTCGTCGGTCACCATGACGATGATGGTGTCGCCCACGTTCTTACAGTTCATTTTTACGTGTAGGTTGTTGTTGTCGTCGGCACATCCCGCTGTCATCACGGCGAGTAGGCCCAAAGTGATAAATGCTTTTTTCATGTTTCTTGTTTTTGTCTGTTATATATCTTAAAACGTAAAAAGCGGCGAAAAGTATATTTCCGCCCCCTGATATTTAAGTTTATTTAAAGATTTCATCCAACAGCTGGTCGAGCTTGGCATCTTGTCCCTCGTCGATGCGGTCGACAATCTTTCCCTCGCGATCGATGAGGAACTTCGTCGGGATGGAGTGGACGGCGTATTTGTCGCTGATGTCGTTGGAACGGTCGATTTCGCCCGTCTCCGGAGCCATGCGTCCTGGCTGTGTCTTGCCTCTGGCTTCCTGTTCGCTCTCTATCTCTTCTGTTCCTCCGTACAGGCGAACGCGTTCGGAGAGGTTTGCATAGTATGCTCCACCAGCATTTCTCGGGCGGCGAGCACGTTCTTTTCCTGCTTTTCGTTTTCTGTAGCCGTTGAGCTTAATAGGCACCCGAAAAATGCAAAACAAGTTGGGGATTGCAATCTCTATGGAGCGGATTGCAATCCCCGACAGTGAAGATGCACAGATTGCCTATAGGCTATCTGATGAGTTTCCTGCCTTCTTTGATGACGATGCCTCGGTAAGTGTGGTCAACACGTTGGCCCTGCAGGTTGTAGGTGTTGGGTGTTGAGTGTTGGGTGCTGGGTGTTGGGTATTGGGTGATGGAGGTGGCGACGGTGCCCTCCTCGGTGGTGAAGGTCAGTTCGGAAGAGGGCAGCGAGCATCGCATCTCCTCTTCGGCGATGGCGCGTACCGAGCAGTGGTAGGTGCGCTGCGGAACGAGGCGGCTGAGCACATATTCTGTCTCCGCGATATTTTCTATCGTCCAGGCTTTCGGTCCTGCGTTCCATACGCCGTCTGTCGTATCTGCTACCACGCGCAGGTCGTTGAGGAACAGACGCTCCTTCTGTGTATCGATGACGATACGGGCACGCTCGGGCATGTTGTGGAACACCAGTACCTGCTCTTCTTCCGTCTTCTTTGCTTTCAGACTTTCAGTAGCAATGGTTGCGCCCGTTGTGGCATCCTGTAGCCTTACGGTGTAGCTCACCGTCTTGCCCGGATAAGAAGCGGCTCGGAAAGCCACGACGCATGAGTCGCCCTCGTTCGTAGCAGGCAGCGAGAATTCCGGTGTCGACAGGCTTCCACTCGTTCCGTAGGCTCCAATCCTTACACGGCCCTCAGCCTCGTATACCTCCGTTCCAGTCCATCCCGGCTGGTGGGTGTAGTTGTCGAGCTGGCTGCCGATGTCTTCAAAGCCATTCTTTGTGGCCAGCTTGTTGAAATCTTCGCTGACGAGCAAGGGGTTGATGTCGCCGGGCAGTTCCTCCCGGATGGCTACTTGGTAGCTGGCGGCATCGTCGACGGCACTCCACGACAGGTGGGCTGTCGTAGCGGTGATGTCGTCGGCATTGAGGTCAGTGGGCCGGCGCAGTCTGTCTTTCATGAAGCGGAATTTCACAACACCATCTTCCACACGGATATTGGTGACGCCCTTTTCTGTCGGTGTGCCGTCCCAGGCGAGCGAGTTGGGCGTAGAGTAGTCGGTAAACATATTGTTCGTCGGAGTGGGGAAGAGGTTGGTGGGCAGGTTCTGTCCTTGTTTGCCGTCAGCCTCGACGAGGTCGTAGCAGGGGTTGATGCCGTTGTTGACGGTGTTGCGTTCCCAGATAGCCTCGTCGTAGTTGATGTGCAGGATCATTAGTCCGCTGCCAGGCAGGTAGCTGTCCCATCCGCGCTGCTGTCGGTTCTCAAGGGTGAAAAACTCGTCGGGGTTGTTGGCTGTCGTGATGCGGTAGGCCACGTTGTGCTCTGTCAGTTCTTCCAGCGACACCTCCTCCTGCGGCGTGTCGATGTCCGTCAGCTCGAGCCACCCGAGGCTATAACGCTCGAAGGCCGAGTGGGCGGGCGGTGTATGCGACTCGTTATTGTAGGCTCCCGTGTCCATGATATCCCACTGTCCGAGCTGAATGCGGCTCTGCATTTGCGTGTTGTAGATGTCAGGCAGCCCCAGCACGTGTCCGAACTCATGACAGAAGGTGCCGATGCCTTCGAGCTGTGTTCCCGAGACGTACTTCAGCTCGCAGCTGCAGGCATATCGCTCGACGCGTTTGTCGTCGAGGGTGATGTTGGCACCCCATGCTGAGAGCAGCGAGGCGTGGGGCCAGATGGTGTTGGCCGAAGCCCCGTAGCTCTCGCCGTAGCCGGCATAGATGACGTATACGAAGTCGACATCGCCGTCGTCGTTGTAGTCGTACTGTGAGAAATCTATTCCGAGGCTGTCGTGAGCTATCTGGCATGCATCCTGAATCATGAGGTAGGCAGCGCGCTCGTTGCCCTGCGAGTCGTTCTGACCGTAGTGCTGAATGGTGTAGTGCAGCTTGATGGGGCCTACGACATCGAACTGAGGCGTGAACTGCTGCATCGACTGGTCGACGAAGTAGTCGCGTGCACTTCCTGTTGCTCCATAGTCGGAGAAGCCCTCTTCGTTCATCATCCTCTGGAATACCTCACGGGTGTATTCCGGCTGGAATTCGTTGTCGGCAAACTGCACCATGAGTACCAGTCCCTTTACGGTGCCGATGGTGGGGAAACCGGCTCCGCCCATCACGCGGTGCGACAATGCAGCAGCACTGCGGCGGTAGAGGTTGCTGAAGTCGACCTTGTCTTGCGAAACCTGTGCCAGTCGGCCGTCGGCTGTCCATTGCAGCTGTCGTCCGTTGCGGTCGACCATAGCGTGGCAATGCTCGTCGCCAAGGAGCTGGTATTCAATGACCGTTCCGTCGGGTTGTACATGCTTGTGCCAACCAGGCCAAGCCGGGATGGCTTTCGTGGTTGTGGCTACGAGAAGGAAAAAGAGAAGAGATGAGATGTGTGCTACGTGTTTCATTTCAGGATGATTTTCTTGGTTCCGGATGTAGGTGTTTTGACGATGTAGATGCCCTTCTTCATCGGAGGTGCGAAGGTGCGAGGGTGCGAAGGCGCGAGATTACTATTCTCGTCCCACCGTACCTCCGTACCTTCGTATCCACGATTTACCAGCCGGCCCTGCAGGTTGTAGATTTGGGTGCTGGATGATGAGTGTTGGGTGATGGGTGATGGATGATGGGTGATGGCTGTCGGCGCGAGTTGGGCTTCTTCGGGCGTTGTGCGGAAGCCGTTGGCGATATAGCCCGTACGATTGTCGATGATGAGTCCGACGACGTGCAACTGCCGCTTGTCGACAACAGTTGGAGGGAGCGTCAGCTCGTAGTCGTTGGTGTAAACCTCGTTGGCCGTCATCGTTCCCGTGAAGCACTCCATGCCGCTAAAGCCACCGAAGATGCCACGTGCCAGGTCGTTGAAGTAGACGTCGGATGTATGTTCGCCTTTTGTTTCCCATCCGTAGAACTCCCCATTCCTGCCATCAGAGTAGTAGTTGGTCTGTTCGTATCCTGTTATGGAGTCTTCTGTCAGGACATAGGCGATATGATAGTCTGCCTCCATGTCGTTAGCGGCGAAGAATTCTGAATGGAGCTGAATGGCCGTCGAGTCGGCATTCCACGTAGCCGTCATCTCGTATGCTATAGGGGCATCGCCTGTTGTCTCATTGTCAAAGAGTCGCTGGATGTCTAAGAAAGGGTCGCCACCCATGCGGCGGTCTACCTTGCACGATGGAGCCCCCGTCATGGAGTTGATGAATTCCTGATAGCTGTAGTCGGCTGAAGCATCAATCTCCAAGACATCGCCCCCGTGAATGCTGATGGGGATGAAGCGGTCGGGATATTTCTCGAGCATCAGCTCCATGCCCACCATGCCGCGCGGACACCATCCGCACCACAGACCGGTGTACTCTTCGCACACCACGCGGCGCTTGAAGATGGGATTCTTGACGAAGAAGTCGGTCTGTGCCTCGTTGTTCTGTGCGTAGGCGTCCGACTGTCCGTTCACCTCGCTTATCCATACCCGCAGATGGTGCGTGCCAGGAATGGTCGTCGGCACTGTTATCTGGAAAGTGTCCGTCTGGTTGACAGCCACTTCGCGCTCGAAGGCTATCGTCTCTGCCTCGTCGTTGTCGGTTTGATAGCAGAGCGTGTAGGCCGATATGTCGTTGCCGCCGACGTTGCGCACGGTGCCGGTATAGGTTGTTTCTGTCGTCTCGTAGTCGGGAGCTTTGCCGCTGATGCTTCCCATGAGCATTTCGTTCAGCGGTAGCTCACCCTCAACTAATGCTTGTATGCACACCGAGCCGCCGGAGGATGTCCAGCTGTTCTTGCTGTTGTAGTAGATGATGTCGCCGTCGCTGAAGTGTTCCAGGCTGCAGCCCACGCCTTCAGCGTTATTGAAGTTGGCCTTGTAGCCGATGGCCATGTCTTCACCAGTGATGTCGTAGGCTTCGTCGAGCACGATGTCGTGCCATCCTGCCGACAGGTCGCCTATCTTCTGCTTGTAGAGCGGTTGCGAGTCGCGCGCCGACTTCTTGATGTATAGATAAACATTGGTGGCATCGCCGGCGAGACCAATGCGCACGGTGGTCAGCTGACAGCCCTGATAGGGAGCCGTGAACGACGCGGGGAAACTGACGTAGGGTGTTACTACCGTGTTGGCGTCACCCCATCCGCCGTCGATGTTAGGGCCGTAGCGGAAGACGACCTGTGCCGTCAGGGTGCTCATAGAAAGGAGTGCGACGTATACCAGTGAAAGCAGGCGGAAAGATGTATTCGACTTTTGCATTTTGAGCTATTTTTTTAAAGAAAAAAGAAGTTCAGGAGAACTCCTGTCGCTCCTGAACTTCTTGAAACTCTTACATTCGTTACTTCACCACGATTTTACGTGTCTTGTTGTCGACGGTCACGATGCGGAAGCCGCGCTGCGACATGCCTGTGCGCTGTCCGGCAGCATTGTAGGCCTTCTCCTTACCTGTCGTCGAGGTTGCGGCGGAACTGATGCCCGTCGTGCCCATCTCAGAAACATAGTCGTTGGAGAGATTCGACTCGCCCTCTGCCCATACGGCAGCAACGGCGTACGTATGTCCCTGAACCACCTCGGGCTTGTCGATGTAGCTCAGTGTGTTCACCTCCGTAGCAATGAGCTCGTCGTCGCGATAGACGTTGTAGCCCTTCAGCGTCAGCTTCGACTGCGAGCCGTAGAGCGGCGTATAGGTCATGTCGTCGATGAAGGCTACGGTGTACGAGCCATACGAGCAGTTGCGGATGGCGAAATACTTCGCGTCGGCAGGCAGGGTGTACTCAAACTGTCGCCAGTCGGTTGTGCCGCCGAGGCTGTCGCGGTCGAGGACGATGAAGTTCTCCGGCTCCTGGTCGGTCGTGCTGTAAAGAATCTCAAACACCTGCGGGTCGCTGCCGTCGTTGGGCACGCGGTACCAGAAGTTGACGTCGGTGCCGCCGAGCACATCGCTCGAGATGAGCCAGTCGTCTTGCTCCAACGTAGCGTCTACACCGTTAGAAGCGGCCCAGCAAGCCAGAATCTTGTCGCCCGACTTCGGGGTGAGTACGGGGAAGCGCTCCAGACTGAAGCCAGCCTCTACAGGAGCCCATACCTGCCAAGCCTTCGGTTCGTAGGCATTGGCAATGTCCGGGCCGCCGAAGTAGACGGTCTGCGTGCCGTCGCCATCGTAGGTGAGCCAGTCGCCGATACCCTCGATGATGAACGAGTCGTAGTCGTCGAAGCCGTCGGTCACGGCATCTGTACGCTCATCAGTAGCAGGAGCCTCCCATGTGAGGGCTACACCTGTTGCTGCGGAGACACCCTGCAGGTTCTCTGCTGTGGGCAGACTGTTGCCCTTGACGAAGAGCTTCACCTCTTTGGTGGCGTCGTTGGCTTCGTTGGCATCTTCTTCAGCCACGGCGAGGGCCGAATAGACGAAGGTCTTCGAAGCATCGTGCTTCGTGGTCTTCACCTCGAAGGGGAGCTGAGCCGTCTCGTTGTTCTCCAGTTCTACACCAGCCTGTTCGGCCACCTTTTCGCCGTCGCGGTAGAGCTCCACGGTGTAGCCCGAAGCTTTCTCTGTGCCGTAGTTGGCAATGCCTACGGTGATGGTGACATCCTTTCCGGCATCGACGCGCTTCTCACTGATGGCGATGTTCTCCATAGCGATGTCGTGAGCCACACTCTCGTCCACCTTGAAGGCATCGATATAGATAGCGGCACTGGCATCGGCGGCCTGACCCTGGAGGGCGAACTGCACGTTGTTCTTGCCGGCTGTCAGCTGGATGGCTGTGCGGCTCCATCCGTCGCAACCATTATTATAAGGTATAGTGGCTACTTCCTGCCATCCCTCGTCGTCGTAGTTGGCCATGACAGTGAGCGTCAGATCCTCTGGCTCGGCCTCGAAACCGTGATACATGTAGAACGACAGTTCGGGAGCAACAGCCGTTGACAGGTCGACGCGCGGAGTTGTCATTACCTGGTTGTTGGAGTCGTCGTCGATGTAGCTGAACATCAGCATACCCTTGTCGCCCTGATAAGGCTTCACGGCCAGTCCGTTGCCGTCAACCTCTTTCCATGCGTAGTAGTAGGTGTCGGCAAAGAGCGTCCAGCACGCGTTGTTGATGCCTGCCGAGCCGTAGAAGTCGAAGGTCTCCTCGTAGGGGAGCGTGTAGGGTTCGCCAAGGACGATGCCGAACATGTCGCCGCTGTTCGGTCCGGCAGCGTTGCTGGCCACCAGCTTGTAGTTGACAAACTCCTGCTGCCAATAAACCATCTTGTCAGCATCGGTCAGCGTGAAGTCGGTCGTCAGGTCGGAGGCCTGCTCCCAGTGGTTGTCCCAGTTGTATTCGTTGTAGCGGTAGAGCTGGTACTTCACGTCGTCGGGGTTGACGTAGCCGCCATGTTCGCCTACGGCACCCACCTTCTCCCAGGTCACCTCGGCCTGTTTGTTCTCGTTCATGCGAGCCTTTATATTAGGTATGGAGCCTGGAACGTCGAGGCCTACCCAGTTCTCTATGAGGTTCTCCTCGCCCTGTCCTTCCTCGTTGAAGGCCACGACGCGGTAGGTGTGCATGCCGTTGGTCACGTTATCGTCGACCCATGTCAGGGCATCACCTGGGTTGGGAGCCTCGAACGTCTTGACAGCCTTCTTGGCGCCGTCCTTATAGATGTCAATGTTGGTGATGGCTGTCAGGGCCTCGTTCCTATAGGTCTTTGTCGGAGCGTTGAAGGTGAGGGTATTCTTCAGTTCGCCCATCGGGGCTGCTTCAGCCTTCAGGTTGTCCACCTTTGCCGGGCCGCTGTAGGATGCATAGAGGTCGACGGCGATGTCGTCCATCGTGATGTTTACGCTGTTGCCTACTGTGTTGGCATGGAGTATCAGTCGGTATTCACCGTCGGCTTCAACGTTGAAGATGTAGACATAGTCCTTGTTGGGTTCCAGCGTGACATCGGCGATGAGCTTCTCGTTGCCAGTGATGGTTGTCGAAGCTCCGTCGGTGAGCATCAGCTGCAAGCTCTCGAAGTACATGTATTGGTCGAGGCTCTTGAAGGTGATGCGATAGTCGTTGCCTGCCTTCAGCTGCATGGGCAGCGAGATGAGGTAGTCGTCGTTGAAGGTTGCCACAGCGCCAGTCTCGGGGTTGTCCACACCGTTGCCCATCAGGTAGAGCGAGCCGTTCATGAAGGTCCATGTCTGACCGTCGTTGTTGGCATCGATGACCGTCCATGCATCAAAGTCGGCCTGAGTGTCGAAGGTCTCGGTGAAGGGGACGACATATTCTGCACCAGCCGACACGAAGTCGGTCGTGGCACTCTCGCCGGCCTTGTCGCCGTTGCGTGCAATCACCTCGTAGTAGTAGCGGTTGCGTGCTGTGGGCATCGGCTCGCTGAAGGTCGTCTCCTTCAGGTTGTCGGCCACCACCACCTCGTCGGGATAGCGCACCACCTGATAGTTGAGGTCGGCATCGTTGACAGGTCCGCCGTTGACGGTGGCCGTCGGGGCATCCCATGTCAGCACGATGTTCCTGCCGTCGTCGGCATTGATGGCCAGGTTGAGCACTGCTGCCGGCACATCCTGACCTACGAAGGTGTTCAGGCGGCGCATGGGGCCTGTGCCGGCATCGTTGGCGATGCTTATCTCAGCCATGTGGGCACCTTCTGAGAGCGGCTGGTCGAGAACAGCCTCCATTCCTGGTGTTACCTCAAAGTAGTCTTTGTTGCCGTCGATGCTGACGATGGCCGTGAGGTCGCCCGTCAGTGCTGCACCGCTTGTGTAGGTCGTCGTAGGCACGGTGAAGCGCAGCTTGCCGTCAGCATAGCTGATGGCTGTCGGAGCAGCAGGTGCTTCTGGCTTGGCATAGGGGATATACAACCCCATGAATACCTCACCGCCAGGCAGGTCGGCCACCTTCTCGCAGTGGGCTGTTGTGAGGTCGATGGTGAAGAGGGCAGCCTTGAAGGTGTTGTTGTCCATCACCGTCCAGTAGACCGTTCCCGTCACGGGGTCTGTGGCGGCCGACATCACGTTGGCCGAGATGGCCATGCCCGTGTCTGTCGTTCCCACCTCTGTGCAGGCACCCGTCGTCTTGTCGATGCTAAAGAGGGTGCTGTTGTTGAAGGCGATGCCGTAGAGGTTTCCCTCCTTGTCGACGATCAGCGTCTGTATAAACTGATCCGTCGGACCGAGCTCTGTCAGCTCGAAAGTGTTCAGGTCGAGGCTCACCAGCGGCTTGCCCGTTCCCCATGTCACGGCGTATGCCTTGTCGCTGACAGGGTCGTAGATAGCCGTCTGGCGGAAGTAGTAGTTCCAGTCGGGTGTCTTCTCCTGCAGCACCTTCGTGTCAATCTTCTGCCATGTGTTGGCATCGTAGATGTCGATGTAGCAGTTGAGGAGCGAGTTCCAGTTCTCGTCATACTCGCCCGTCATGGCCGAGTAGATGGCATAGTATTTTCCTTTTGCATAGAAGCCTGCCATGGCGCCCTGTATCTCGGTCGTCGCCTCCTGGTGGTAGCGCAGGGTGGCTACTGGCTGGAAGGAGAACACTGTGGGAGCCAGTGGCGACGGTGTGCGGTAGTCGGGCGTCTGGTAGTTGAGACCATACAATAAAAGCTCGTCGGCGACGTTAGGCAGGGCCTCGATGTGCTTCGGAGCTTTCTTCTGTTGGTTTACTGCGGTCTGCTTCTGCATGTAGCTGTACACCTCATTGGCGGGGATGTTGAACTTGTTGCTCGGAGCAAGCCTGATGTGTCCGGCCTTGGCCGGTCGCGGGTCCTGAGTGTCGGCTGCCTTGCCACTGTGCATGGGTGCCAGCGACTGGGCGAAGGCCGTTGTCAGGGCTAACGCGAAAGAACAAGCTAATGAGAATCTTTTCGTCATAGCGTTTTTTTTTGATGGTAAAACTTAGTTGTTAGTAAAAACGGCTGCAAATGTACAACGATTCTTCCATCCCTCCAAATAACAAAGTAAAAATAAACATAAATTATATATAGTTTGTATTTGCGGCAAATACAGGCAGGATTTCAGCGGATTGCAAAAACAATAAATAAAGTTAAATAAAGTGCAATATATTTAATTGATGGTCTGAAAACTTGTAGGAAAGCAAGAATAGTTGTACCTTTGCACCCGCAAAAATAAGTATTGCGCTGGCTTGCAGGCTAACAATACGCTGACAAAGAGCAACTTAACCTTCAATTGGGAAGAAGTGAGCAGAGCTTTTTAAGTGTGTTTGTGAGCGGAAAACTGCGAGGTAGCACTTAAAAAGGAAATAATAAACAAAACTTTAGTTATCAAAATTTTAAACTGAAATGCCAGGATTAATTGGAAGAAAAATCGGAATGACATCC
>CAMORS010000024.1 GCA_946624005.1 uncultured Prevotella sp.
CAAGGACTAATCATAGTTCAGGAGTTTAGGAGTTTTAGGAGTTCAGGAGTTTCAGAAGTTCAGGAGTTACAGAAGTTCAGGAGTTCAGGAGTTCAGACGGCAGTTTCGCGGAACTTTTCAAGACTACACCCTCGAGGTATTGTCTGAACTCCTGAAACTCCTGTAACTCCTGAACTTCTATAAAACAATTACAATCCCATAGCTTCGCGGGCACCGGCATGGACGAGCTGTCCATCGATGCAGACGAGGCTCTTAGCAATTACTTCGTCCGAGCGGTCGAGGTTCACCTTACCGTCCTTCACGAGGTAGTTGACGAGGTTGTACAGGTTGTTCGAGAACATCCAGGTAGAGCTGGTCGGCAGCAGGCCGGGGATGTTTTTCACACCCATCAGCGTGACGCCATACTTCGTCTCGATGCCACCCTTCGGAGTGAGCTCGCAGTTACCACCCTGGTCGATTGAGATGTCGACGATGACCGAACCGCGCTTCATGCCCTTCACCATCTCTTCGGTGATGATGATAGGAGCCACCTTACCCGGGATAAGAGCCGAGCAGAAGACGATGTCCATCTCCTGGATGGTCTCCTTCAGGTTCTCACGCTCAACGACGAGGACATCGTCCGGCAGACGGAGGGCATAGCCACCCTCACCAACGGCGAGTTCGGCGGGAACGCCTGTCTCGGTCACCTTGGCACCCAGCGAACCAGCGTTCTCGGCAGCCATCGGACGGATATCGGCAGCATAGGTGATAGCACCCAGGCGCTTAGCGGTAGCCAGAGCCTGCAGACCAGCAACACCCACACCGATGACCATCACCTTGGCGGGCTTGATCTGACCCACGGCGGTGAACATCTGCGGCATGAACGTCGTCAGGTGGTTGGCAGCCATCAGGATGCCCTTATAACCGGCGCAGGTACTCATCGAGGTCAGTGCGTCGAGGTTCTGAGCACGAGAGATACGGGGGATACCATCGAGCGTGATGGCGGTGACACCCTGAGCCGTCAGCTTCTTCACCATCTCGTGGTTGACGGGCGATGCGGGGTGGATGAAGGTGATCAGATACTGACCCTTGTGCATCATCTCTACCTCGTGCTTGCCCAGCTTCTCGTTGAACAGAGGCTCCTTCACCTTCAGGATCATCTCGGCCTTGTCGTAGATCTCCTGCGGGTTGTCAATCATCGTGGCACCTGCGGCTACGTATTCCTCGTCGTTGTAGAGGGCACCGTCGCCGGCAGTTTTCTCAACCAAGACTGTGAAACCTTCTTTTACAAACTTACCCACGGTTTCCGGAGTAGCTGCTACACGGGCTTCGTCGTGCATAATCTCTTTTGGAATTCCAATGATCATGATATTACTTTTTACTGTTTGATAGGTTATTAAAGATTGATTTTGGTGCAAATATACGGTTTTTATGCAATTCAGAAAGAAGGAATAAACAAGTTTAACACGGAATTAACTCTCCGTAACACTTCCTTCCGTCCCGCCTGCTCATCTGTGCAAGCCCCCTCTGTCCGCCTGCTCATCTGTGCAAGCCCCCTCTGTCCCGTTTATTAGTAGCGGATTCAATCCGCGGCGCCCCTCCACCATCATCCGCCCCATTTCGTTCAAGGCCACGAACCGGTATCTTTGCGACTCAACAGGCACAGCGGCATAGCTCCATCTTTTGGCTTCAGCTTTCTTCTTTAGTGCCAACTCCGTTGCTTCTCTCACCATTGGATGGATAAAAGCGCTACAATCAGGCTCCAACAATAACAGCCGACCTCTCGAACAAGCCTCGAAATAAACGCCTCCCGGCTTATAATAGCGCTCGCTCTCCGACCCGGCAGCAGGAAAGCCCTCGTTCAGCAATACCACCAACGGGAACCCCCGCTCGCGAACGCTTCTGGCGATAACACGCTCACCCTCACTGATAGCCGCCGTATAGGTTATGGCACCATTATATGCAGCCGCCAACACTTCCTTCAGCCGTTCGGCCACCTGCTCCTGGGTGGCACTTCGCGACATCTCCACCAACTGACGATCGGGCCAATCCAGCAAGAAATGATTCCCCATCGACGTAAACCGCAGTCCGCTTACTTCCGTCTGCCTATGCAATCGGAACAGTTCGGGATTCTGCTTGCGCTGCCATGCTCTTTCTGCATTGGCCTTCACATATTCTATCATGGCGTGCAACTGCCCTTTATGAGTCAGTACACGATAGAAGGGTGGTCCGTCGTACAGATTGTCGGCAAAGCCCAACTTTCTGGCCTCTGCCTTGCAGCCCTGCATATACCCACGGAACACTTCCTTAATGCTGCGTTTCATGGTTCGCTGCACCTGGATCACTATGTGATGATGGTCGGGCATCACCTTGTCAGCTAAGATCTTGATTTCCGGACAAAGCTCCAACATCCGCTGTTCCTGGTTGATGACGGCCCATCCTATCGGTGTTTTCTCTACCACCGCTTCAGTACCATTATGTGCAAGCCTGCCAAACAGCTGCTGCCGTGCGTTGGCCACCATCGTGACATGCACGATGCATGGCTTGCGCCAGGTTCCGGGCATCAGCCAGGTGAAGGTTTCGTTTGGGGGTGAGGGTGTCTTGCCGGGTGGTGTGTTTTTGCTATCGTTGTTCATGGCTTTTGTTCTTTTGTCTTTTACTTTGACTGTTTTTATGGAAATAGAATTTCCATTGAAATGACGGGACGTTTGCCTTTGCGTGTGCAAAGGTAGTCATTCTTTTGCATGTAGCGGCACAAAAGCTAAAAAACATGTCTTTATTTTTGTTCTGCTCTCGATTTTTCGTAACTTTGCACCGATATTAGCACCACAGATAATGAACAGACGCATAACAACTAATCAAGAATAAGGATATGAAGAAAATGATTGTACTGGCCTTGATGGCCGTAGCGACGCTGAGTGCCACGGCACAGCAGTCGCTCGAATGGGGGAAAAGACCCCTGCAGTCGCCTGAGATCAACAGCGACAACACCGTGACGTTCCGCCTGAAAGCTCCCGAAGCCCAGCGTGTCATGCTCACGGGCGACTTCGTGCAGGAACAGCAGGGAGTGGCGATGACAAAGGGAGAGGATGGCGTATGGCAATACACCACGCCGCAAGCCCTCGCGCCCGAACTTTATTATTATGCTTTCAACGTCGACGGCCTGCGTGTCAACGATCCGCTGAACGTCTATCAGATTCGCGATGTCAACACCGTGATGAGCATCTTCCTCATCGGAACGGCCGAGGAGTGCCCCTACGTGGTGGGCGACGTTCCGCATGGCACCGTGCAGAAGGTGTGGTATCCCTCGCCGACGGCCAACATGACGCGCCGCATGACCATCTATACGCCGGCGGGATATGATGACAGCGGGATTACAAATCCCGCCGAACAAGAGAGCTATCCCGTGCTCTATCTGCTGCACGGCATGGGTGGCGACGAAGAGGCTTGGAGCGAACTGGGCCGTGCCGCTCAGATCATGGACAACCTGATAGCGCAGGGGAAGGCTGTGCCGATGATTGTCGTCATGCCCAATGGCAATATCTCGCAAGAGGCGGCTCCAGGCGAGAAGGCCGGAGCCTTCGCACAGCCGTCGTTCAACCTGCCGCACACGATGGACGGACTCTACGAGGAGGCCTTCCCCGATATTGTCAAGTATGTGGAGGCTCACTACCGCGTGAAGGCAGACAAGCGTCACCGTGCCGTGGCTGGCCTGTCGATGGGTGGTTTCCACTCGTTCTATCTCTCGGCCAACCATCCCGACTGGTTCGACTATGTGGGACTGTTCTCCGCTGCTGTGATGCGCGAACCGCGCGACGGAGGAGCTTCAGCTATCTACAAAGACCTTGACGGCAAGCTGGCCCGCCTCTTTGCCGCCAAGCCTCAGCTCTATTGGATAGGTATCGGGCGCGACGACTTCCTCTATGATATGAACGCCGACCTGCGCCGGCAGTTCGACGAAAAAGGCTATCGCTACACCTATGTAGAGAGCACGGGCGGCCACATCTGGCGCAACTGGCGGTGCTATCTCACAGAGTTTGCCCAGCTGCTGTTCAAATAGGGAACACAGCGGCGGATGCTGATAGGGATGGTCTCCACGTCGATGTTGTCGGCATCGACGGTGAGCTTCACCACACAGGCCTGGGTGTTGATGGGTTTCTGTTGGTCGAAGATGAAGTTGCCGATGCTGTAGTAGATGCGTCGGCCACGATACACCTCTATGGTCTGTAGCGTATGGGTGTGATGCCCTACGATGAGGTCGGCCCCTGCATCGATGATGCGGTGGGCCGTTTCTATCTGTACCGGTATGGGGCGCAGCGTGTGCTCACCTCCCCAGTGTGGACAGACCACGATGACGGCCCGGGGGTCGTTGGCGCGCAGCTTTCTGATACGAGCCACGAGCGAGTCTTCCGGTTCTTGGCTCACGCAGGGCTTGTCGGGCAGATAGGAGTAGTTTTCCAAGGCCAGGCGCAGCGTGGGAACGATGTAGATGTTTCGGTGGGCTACGGGATTACAAATCCCGCTGTTCAGCAGCGACGGGATTACAAATCCCGCCGAACAGGGGATGCTTTGTTGGGTGATGATGAGCGGCTCTGCCGCTTCGGCCATGTTCAGTCCGGCACCGAAAGGAATCATCCCCGCAGCCTCGATGTTGCGCTTCGTGTCGATGAGGCCGGCGCGCCCCTGATCGATGCTGTGGTTGTTGGCCAGGTTCAGATGGGTGATGCCGTGAGCCCTCAGCACATCGAGCCATTCGGGTTCGGCACGGAAGACGTAGCGCTTGAAGTCGGGCTGCCGTATCGTCGTGGCCGGACACTCCAAGTTGCCCACGACATAGTCGCACGAAGCCAAGAGGGAGTCGACCTCCTGCGCGAACAGGTAGTCGACTCCCCTATGATTGATTACTTCCCGCACCCCCCGGTCCAGCAGGATGTCGCCGGTGAAGAGGATGCTAACAGCCAGAACTATAGAAGATATACTCATTGTCCAGATTCTTACTGTCCATCGGAACGATGATCTCTTCCATCCACGAGGGAGTACCCTTTGTAGGATTCGTCTCCAACTGCTGGTGCCACTCCTCATCGGTCAGACGGGGCACGTCCAAGCCCTCCTCAAACTCACGATAGGAGAACACGGCGCCGCGCGTCAGCCACAGGTAGCCTTCAATCTCTACCACGACATAAATCTCGTGAGCCGGGCCGACAGCCTCGTAGACGATCGACGGTTCCGGATTGTTAAACGAGTTGGCGGTATATACATCGGCCACGACGGCCATCTTCTTGTCGGCACCCTGCACGTCGTCCCATCCCATGAGCCACTGGTCGGGTTCGCGGATGAGGTCGAGGGTGATGTTCTCGAAGGCCGCTCCGATACATTCTATCTGACCGTATTCCTCGTCGGTGAGCTTCTTTCCGCTCAACTCTTTCTCGCTGATGTTGAGCAAGAACTCCGCCTTGTCGCGCAGCGACTCGGTGGCACTCGTTATCTTCTCCGTCATGAGGTCGTATTTCTGCAATACGCTCACGGTGTTGTTTATCAGACTGATAGCGACGCTCCAGTAGTTGACGTTCGGTTCGACGTAGCCTTTCACCGTTGGCTCGGGAACACCGTAGCCGCCACACTCAGCGCCGAAGGGCTGCTTGGCATAGAGGATGGCGTCGTGCTTCAGCTCGGCCCATGAAGCCAGCGCAGCGTTCAGGCATTTCTTCTCCCACTGAACAGTCTGCATGAAGTAGGGTTGGTTGCCACCACTCAGGGGCAGCGAGCGCAGCGAGTGGATCCACTGGTTGGCAACGTTGGCCTCCCAGTCGACCTCGAGCATGCGGTCCTTCATCCGGCTGAGGTTCTCGGTATACTTGTCCCAACGACCCGCTTCGTTCAGCTCTTTGAGCAACAAGCGCTCAGCACTGCCCATGCCGATGGCGGCCAGCACGTCGAGACCCTTGGGTGTGGCGCGCTGCGTGGGCATGTTCTCGTAGTCGACCATCTCCTGCAGCACCTCGCTGTCGGGCATGTAGCGCTGCGGCATGAGGTTGATCTTATACCGACTGGTGGTCAGGAATTTCGGTACGATGCGTGTCTGCTGCTTGGCCACCTCCTCAACATCTTTGCGCACACGCTCGGTCAGCTGTTTGCTGGCGATGATGTCCGTCAGGCTCGATCCCGTCTTCTTGATTTGTTCGTACACCTGCAGGATGGTGACATTGTCGGGCATGCCCATCAGATAGTCTAACGGCTCTGCCACACGCTGATACAGCTTTGTCAGCCCGTCATTGCTGCCAATGGCCTGAGCCATCACTAAGGCGCGCTTCAGCTGTTGCGGTTTGTCGGTGCCGAAGGGAACGTTCTGCAGCCACATCATGCCGCTAAAGTAGTGTTTCAGCACCTCGTTGCGCGTGTAGTGGCCACGCGGACGAAACAGCGAATAGACGAATTTCGGCATCTCCTTGTCGGCCGTATACTCCAAGAACTCCGAGAATTCGTTCTCGCAGGCCAGCACATTCTTCACCTCCTGCTCGGCCAAGGCCTGCAGGTCGACGGTGCCCTTCCCCGTGGGGTTGGCCATCGTGGGGTGCTGCAGCTTCACCAACGACTGGCCTGTCAGCAGGGCCTGGGCGATGGCGAAGTAGGCCGCGTCATACTGTGCAGCCGCCTTCACGTCGGCATTCTTTGTCGATGAGGCCATGCGGTTCATCTCTTTGTAGAGACGGTCGGTCAGGTCGACGAGCGTAGGGATGAATTTATTCTGCTCCACCTCGCGCAGGATGCAGTCGAAATACATGTGGAAGGCCTGCAGGTAGAGGTCGGTAGTGACGAAGCTCGGGAACTGGTGGTAGTCGTTGTTCTCGTAGACGTGGAACAGCTGCAGGTGGTCGGCCGGCACGATGGCGAAGCCGTTGTGTCCCAGTGTCTCCATCAGCTTGGGTTCCTCTCGGCTGAGCTGGAAGGGGTTGATGATGTTCGTCATGTTGACAATGTCTCTGCCCGCGGTGTTGAAGTTCTGCGCCTTCAGCTCATCCTCACGCGTCTTCAGCCTTGCCATGAAGGCCTGTTCCTCCTTGGTGTAGCTGATCGGAGCCACCTTGCGGTTGACGGTGTTCCCCTCTTCGTCGTAGCCCGACTCAGCCCAGAAGCGGTTTTCCATCACCTTGTTGTACCACGACGTGGTGCCGAACAGTCCGCGCAGGTCGGCACTCATGAAGCAGTAGCCCTGCCGTGCTGCGAAGGCATTGCGCAGGACGCGCAGTTCAGCGATGCTCAGCTGCGAGATGTCCATGTTGAGGTCGATCTTCTGATTGAGCTTTTCCACACTGAAATGCTTGATGCCTGGCATCGCTACCTTTCCGCTGTCGGCCCATGCTGCGAAAGTGCTCAGCATGGCCAACATCCATATCATCATACTCTTTTTCATTGTATATCAGTTTAAAAGTTTGAAGTCAGTCTTGCTCGAAGATGCGCCTGCCCTCCTCGGCATCCACATTCTTGGCGAGGAACCGCACGAAGGCCAGTCCGAAGTGGTCCCATCGGTATTCGGCCACGACGAAGCGCTGGTCGGTGGTGGCCTCAAGGCTGCGCACCACGCCCGTCGTTCCCTCTCCGCTGCTGACGAAGCGGAAGTCGTGCAGGATGCCGCCCAGCCTGCTGCCCATCCACAGCGGACGGACGCGGCCGTGGAAGTTCTTGAAGATGAACAGCCGTCGGCCCTCCTCGGGATAGTAGCGTGTCGCCTTCACCACCCCCACCAAGGCATCCTCGCTGCCGTCGCCGTCGACATCACCCGTGCAGAAGCGGTAGACGGGATAAGGCAGCGGCCACTCGTCGCGCATCGTGTCGGTCTGCAGCACCAGTTGGGTAGCCTTTCTGGCAGCAAATCGCCCTGCGGAGGTCGTTGCTGAGTCTGGCCCCACCTCAAGATGGAAGACAGCCTGTCCAAAGCACCCTGTCGCCCATATCCATGCCCCTAACCATATACCCCTGCGCTTCATTGCCTATTCTTTATTGGGTAGCTGTGATACAGCTACATACTGGACCCGTGACACCTTTCTTTATCTATCTGCCTATCTGTCTGTCCGTCTATCTGTCTGTCCGTCTATCTGTCTATCTGTCCTTTTTTCTACCTGTCTACAGCAGCGAGCGAATCTCGGCATCGAGGTCCTTGATCTGTGCGTCGCGTTTGTGCAGCACGTTCTCGCGGTCCATCAGGAAGAAGGTAGGCAGTCCCTGCAGGTTATACTGCGAGAAGATGGGCGACTCCGTCAGTCGGTTGTCGTGCACACAGATCCAGGGCAGTGCCTCCGTCTGCTGTTTCCAGAAGTGCATGTCAGGGTCGAACGACACCTGGAAGATCTCCAGTCCTTGCGCGTGGTACTTATTATATATCTCGCGCAGCTTCATGATGCGTGCCGGCGACTCCTTCGCGGCGAAGACGTGGAAGTCGATGATCACCACCTTTCCCTTCAGGTCGGTCAGCCGTCGTGTCTGCCCGTGGTTGTCGGGCAGTGCGATGTCGATGATGTTCGTCACGTTCACCTTCGAGGCATCGACCACCATCTCGTCCTGCTGGCGTGCGATGCGCAGGTCCTTCATCCCCTCGATGGCGATGTTGTGCAGGTTCTGTCCGCGCACGGCCTCGGGGTAGTAGGTGTCCCAGCTGGTGGCCACGGCAGCGAAGGCCTTGATGTCCTCGGCATTCTCGCGGGGGTTGAAGATGAGCATGTTGCCCAGCGTCTGGAACAGAGCGAAATACGACGAGGCCTTCATCGGCTCCTTGTAGATATAGTTCATCTTCACATCCTGCTTATAAGCCTCGATACACTTGATGATGCTGTCCTGAGCCGCTGTGGGGTTGAGGTTGATGTCGCCCTGGATGTCGATGAGTCGTCGCTGCAGGTCCATCTGCTTCAGTGCCAGTTCGCGGATGGTCAGACAGTTCTGCGAACCCTCCACCTCGTAGTCGGTGGCCATCGTGGGATATTTCGCACGGACGGTGATGGTCTCCGTAGAGTCGACGCTTAGGTTGATGATACGCCCGTTGATGCGCAGGCGGTAGAACTCCGGTCCGCCGTTGGCGGGCAGGGCCTTCATCGTGAACGCGCCGTCGTCGCCTAAGCGCACCGAGTCGATGGCCTTGGGTCCGTCGAGACTCATGTTGTCGAGGTAGAGTACGGAGTCTTTCGCCTCAGTGATGTTACCCGTTATCTGTGCCCTTTTCTGTCCGCAAGAGGTCAGTGTCAGTGCTATGGCAGCCGCCCAGGCCAACCGTGTCATGCTTTTCTTTCTCATATCTTTGTTCGGTAATTGTTATCTACTTTAATTAATCGCTAATCATTCTGCTGAGAAACAGGAAGTATCTTATAAAGGTTTTCAAGGAAGAAGGATACAGCATCTGCTAAAGGTTGCAAATCATTTTTTATCACATCCCACACAAAGTCTGTATTGATGTCAAAATATCCATGTGCTATATGATTGCGCATGCCGACAACCTGTTTCCAAGGAATCTCGTTTCTATGTTTAAGCAATAATCCCTGTGTCCGCTCGTCTATCTTCTTAAAACCTTCACCAATGGCCTCTATCAACATGCAATTGGCTGCCAATGTTTTCATGCCATCAGGAGACAGCAACCAATCGTCTGCTGAAGTCACTTCGCTATTCCATTCTTGCAATTGATGGATGGCTTTGCTAATTTGTTGCAGTTGGTCTTCCACTACCTGCATCTGTTGAAAAGATAATGATTCCATCTTTTTCTATTTGATTTCTAAAGAAAGGACGAAGATTCTTGTGGTCTTGTATCAAATCGACATGACAACCTAAGATTAATTCAAGATATTGTGTTGCAGCAATATAGTTGAAGAATCGTGATGGCATCTTTGCAAAAAGATCAACATCACTGCCTTCGTTATGCTCGTCACGCGCCACAGAGCCGAACAGCCATAACGACGTGATTCCATACCGACTACGGAGCTCATCGGCATGGGCTCTGATGACCTTTATGCAATCACTCTTCGACCTCATCTTATCTGTTTTTGACTGCAAATATACAACTAATTCTACGATACGACAAGTTTTTCAGCCTTTTTTTTCATTTTTCATTTCTTATGCTCTCCTCGTTAATAGCACCATATGGTCATCGCGTCGTGGATACGTCGTCGTGATAACAATCGAAATAATTGGAGGCACATCGTTCTTCCCCACCACCTTTGCACCCGGAAATCCATCGGCCGGCGATGCGACACCCACGTATGTTTCATCTTTAAAAAAGTAGTATCACAATGGAAAGAAAAATCGACCTGAGCATGCAGCTCACACAGAACTTCACCCTCCGAGAGTTTGTTGACAGCGCGACCACATCAGCCGTCCCATCGTCATCAACTCGGGCTATCGCTGCGAGGCCCTCAACGAGGCTGTCCACGGCGTGGGACAGTCGCAGCACCTCCTCGGCGAGGCTGCCGACCTGCACATCAGCAACATCGCGGAAGGCCGCCGCTTCTACGACTTCATCCTCACCCAATGCCCCTTCGACCAGCTGCTCTTCGAGTACAACCGCTTCGGTGCCGTCTGAATACACGTCAGCTGTAAGCAAGAGGTGGTGAAGAACCGCCGCATGGCCCTGCCCAACTATCATGTCAAACAATAATAAAAAGAAGTAAACGAACCATGAGCGAACAACCGCATTTTGTCCACCAAGATGCCGCATATTACATCCAAAACACCCTCTCTTACCCCTTCATATCGCCTTTCCTTAGGTCAGAAAGGCCCTTTCCGTGGGCTAAAACACGAAAAAACATCAACTGCCTTTTATCAAGATAATTCAGAAAAAAAAATGAGCCCCTCCCTTCAAGTAGGAAGAGAGGGGCTCACTGATGCTATATGGCTTTACTGTCGGGCCACGACGGTCTTGCTGTAGCCGTTGACACGGACAACATAGACACCCGGTGTGACGCGCTGCTGGAACATGTCGCCGCGGGCCGTGCCGCGCACGACAAGGGCTCCTCCGGCTGTGTAGATGGCCACAGTGTCGCCGTCACGTGTGCCATAGACCTTCACCAGTTCGTGGTCAACACCGATGCGGTAGCTGCCGCTGTCGTGGTTCAGGTCGGTGATACCTGGACGCATGCCGCCAATCTGGAGGGTCAATCCGTAGCCCTGACTGCTGTCGCCTTCGCCAGAACGTGTCGCCACGCCATCATCAGCTGTCACCGTGAGTGTATAGTCGTCGGCCATCAGGTCGGTCACGGTTCCCGTAGCGTGGTCGGAGAGCCACACATGCTGATACTCCTCGTAGGCCTCGCGATACGGCAGGGTGAAGGTATAGCTGCCCGACTTGGCGGCACGGATGCCGAGGGGCATCTCCACCTCCGTGGGAGCGTCGGCAGCCAACGACAGGGGTGTTCCCTCAGCCGAGAGCAGGTAGACGAGCGGTGCCTCGTCGTCCAGGGCCGGCAGCTTCACGCCGTCGGTGCCATGACGGTAGGTCAGCACCTTCTCGGCCTCTGCATTGGGAGCCACGGTGATGAGGTCGAACGCCAGCTGATGGGCCATACCGCTCCTTGTGCTTTCCTCGCCGTCATCAGCCATGACCATCAGCATCGGGCGGGCGGCAGCCGTTGTCTCTCCCGTGAAGACGGGCAGTGAGAAGCGGAGCGTCTCCGTCGTGCCGTTGCCGATGACGGCCGTCTGTGTGAAGTAAGCGTCGTTCAGGCGCAGCTGCGAGCCGTCGGCCCACGACTGCGAGGCGTAGAACAGTCCGCTGGTGTAGATAGGATTAGCCGTGGAGGGGTCGCCGAGGGGCTGTGCCAGGTTGCTATAGACGACGTGCGGGATATTCATCTGGTAGTCGTGCGAGTTTTCGTCATAAGCTCCCTTGTCGTCCATGGCAAACGTACGGTACGTGCTGACGAGCCACGGCATACCCTTCAGGTTCCATCCCATGTTCTCCAAGCGGGTGAAGTGGGCCGTGCCGTCGGCCGGCGTGCTGTTGTACTGTGTCAGGCTGACCGTTTTCACCGAGCCATTCTCCTCGTAGGCGTAGTCGCCCTCCGTCTTGGCCCAGCCGGTGAAGCGCACCACCTCAGCATCCGTCGCCGTGCGTTCCATGAGCCAGCCCTCGTTGGCCTCGCGCTCGGTGTCGCTGATGGATGTCCAGCAGTCGGAATCCTCCGTCTTGAACGTGAAGTTGCGCCAATGGGAGCGGGACTCGCCGTCGTAGCTGTAGGGGCTGAAGGCCGTATAGAGTGTCTCGGTGAAGGCGTCTGTAGCGTCGTCGTGCGTTGCCACGAGAGCATTCTGCGTGTCATAGTCGAACGGCATGGTCACCAAGGCCGACTTGTTACCCTCGGTGAAGACCTTCTCCGCTGCCACGTAGGCTGCCTGCAGCGTGTTGCCCTGTCCATAGACCGAGCCGCCGTCCTTCACCAAGAGGTAGCCCGGCCGCAGGGCGTTGTTGCCGGCAAAGAGGGGCTGTCCGGCTGCGATGTTGCCCACGGAAGTCGTCATGACCTCCTCCGTGCCGTTGACGTTGAGCACCAGGTCGGCATTGTTCATCACGTAGACCACGCTGCCCGGATGCGGATAGCTGTGGCCGCCGTAGTTGTCGCTGTAGTCGGTATAGTCGATGACGGCCTGCGTGGAGAGCGTGGCAGGCACCGTCTTGATGCGTGTAGCGTTGGTGGCAAAGCGACTGTCGGTGACATACCATGCCTCGAAGCATCCATCGTCGACAGAGGTGTTCAGGCGGCGCGGGTTGCCCAGTACGTCGCGGTCGTGACCGTAGTTGACATATTTCGGGAATGCGGCGGCTATCGTGTTGTCGTCGTTGCCTACATTGATGCTGTTGCTCATCTCGTGCAGCTGATACCAGTAGGGCTTCCACGAGGTCAGATAGTCGGGCAGCTGGTAAGCGTTCGTCTCGTTGCGGTAGGGTGCGAACATGGCACCTGCCGGCCCGGCCACGACGGTGTTCTTGACATGCTCGTCACCCGTCTGGCCGCTGATGCCCGTCTGGCCGTCGTCGGCCACGATGGTGACGTTCAGCACATAGCCGTTGTCGCCTACGGTGACGAGCGGCGATGCCGTATTGTCGTAGACCAGCGTGTTGTAGAGCAGGCCCTTGTCTATCTGTGCCACCGGCTGATTGTCGGTCACGGTGTTGCCCGTGATGATGCTGCCGCTGACGGCTGTCTGCGTCTTGTCGAGCTTGACGACCGGCGTAGCCTGGCTCGTGGGAGCCGTGACGACGAAGCCGTTGAGCAGGAAGCCCTCGTCGAAGTCCTTACCGCCGTTGCTGTTGTCCGACTCCAGTCCGGCGATGGTCGTCGTCGTGGCGCCGCGCATGGCGATACCGTCGCGACCCGACTCCACCTGGCGCACATAGCGTGCCACCTCCTCGTCGGTGTAGTTGGTGAAGAAGGTCTCCTCGCCGATGGTCTGCGCCAACGTGTCCTTGATGGCCTCTTCGAGGAAGTTGCGCTTCAGGCTGCCGTAGACCGACACACCGTCGCGAACCTTCACCGTGGGAGCCGTGACATCGTCGCCCTTGACGAAGACGTATGCCCGCTCGCGATCGGCTGTCTCGTCGGCACTGGTCATATAGTAGATAGAGGCCACGTCGATGGCGTCCTGGAGGTTCTCCAGGGCGTAGGCCGTCTCCCATTGCAGTCCGTTCTTCTCCGATGCGCCGCCCTCGCCGTCGACGTAGAGCACACGCTGGAGTACCACCTCGCTCTCGTAGGCACCGCGCTCCATGTTGCTGCCCTGCAGGCGTGCCTGGCTGGCCAGGTCTATCTCGGTGAACTCTGGCGATCCGGTTGCCTCTTTGGTGCGCATCTTCAGCTCGTCGAGCACCTCCTTCGGTCCGCGCTGTACCGACTGGAAGAAGTAGGGCGTATCGCTCGTCACCACTTCAGGGTCGGTTTCGTCGTACTCGTAGATATGGCGTGTGACGCAGTATTGACGTGCCTCGTCAGCCTTAGCCCACGGGTCGAGGTTATTATACTTATAAAGATAACCGTCGGTCTGACTATAGCTGTACGTCTCGTGATAGGGCACGTGCGTGGTATACACACCTGTGTTGGCACGGTTGATGACGCGGTTGCTCACGTTGACGTGGAAGTCGCGCAGCGCCACATCCTCGTTCTCCGGGTCGACGAAGTTCGGGCCGAGGAACATGTCGTTGTTGTCGTCGCTCAGCGAGATGTTGTAGCCGTTGGCTTCCTCCTCTTCCATAATCTCCTCAGTGCCGTTGGCCTTGTAGCCAGTGATGGCATTGTGGCTGAAGCTGTTGACATCGGCAATCTTCGTCGACGTGATGTCGGGATAGAGATAGGTACCCGGATGGGCAGGATCTTCGGAAGGCTCGTTGGCATTCAGGAAGCGATACTGGATGCCGTCGTTATGGCCCAGCACGTTGTCCTTCCAGACGATGCTGTTGTGCAGCATGGAGTGGTATTCGCCCGTCGGCGGCAAGCCCGCTTGCGTGCTGTAGCTTTCCGTCTTGTCGCCCAGGGTGAGGTGTTTGTCGTTCTTCGAGAACGTACAGTTCACCACCTTCGTGTTGACGGCATAGAGCGGTGCGCCGTGGTTGCTGTGGAAGAGCGAGTTGACCACCAGGGCCTCGCCGCCACCCTCGCGGATGCGGACAGCCTGCACGTCGTTGTCGGCTGTTCCGTTGTTCTTGAAGATACAGTCCTTGATGATGAGCTTAGGCAGCTCCTTGTCGTTGTGTACCACCTGGTGGTTGACCATCTTGACGCGACCCACCTTGGCGCTACCCGAGATGACATCGTCATCGGCCTCTGTATATCGTTCCACATCATAGGCCGGACGCAGGTAGGGATTGCCTTCCGGGCGTGTTACCTCACCGTTAGGTTGAAGTGTCTGCTCATACTGACGACGATAGATAATGGCAGAGCCACCGTCGTATTCCGGGTCGTTGGTCTGTATGGCGTATGGATTGCTGAAGGTGATGCCTTCAATGACGATAGGAACCACTTCGTTCTCAAACCTCGATACACGTTCCTGAATATAGTTACCCCATGTTACCTTCTGCTGGGCATCCTCGATGACGAAGAGGTGCGACTTCTGCTGATCCGTGAAGCCCGCCATGTTGGCCATGGTGATGACCGTCGGGTAGCGCTCGATGTCGCGCAGGGCCTCGCCGTCGTCTTCGTCACCCGTGTTGGGGTTGTAGCCGCCGCGGATGGTCAAGCTCTTGATACCATAGGCATCGTCAGGAGCGGTCGATGGGTTGCTCACGCCATCGTCTTTCGACGGAGTCTTGACGAAGAAGGCCAGCTGGTTGTTCGACGTCATCAGCGTCGGGGCATACTCTGCCGGTGTATTCGGGTCGTTGCCACCGAGGAGCTTCACCACCTTGTCGTGGCCGTTGCGGCTCAGGAGGAGTGTCTCGATGGCCAGCTGCAAGTTGTTGGTGCAGGCTTGTGCCGTCGAACCGTCGCCGCGGCTCTCCGGGCCTACCCAGACGACGTCTACCTCGTTGCCCAAGGTATTGAGCTGTACATACTGATATTCGTAGACACCGATGTCGATGTACACCTCCTGCTCGCCTACCTTCGGATAGGTCGAGACGCGGAGCATATTGCTCTGTTTGGAGCTTCCTTCACGCAGATAGGGCATATAGGCTTCCTCAGCGATGGGCAACAAGTTGTTGTAGCCATACGGTTTGAAGCGGTCGTAAACACTCTTCGAGAAGGTCTTGTAGAAACCATCACCTGCCAATCCGTCGGATTCACCGTTTGAGGCGTATGCGTCGATATGCGTCAGCTCAGTGTGCGCATCCTCACTACCTGCCAACGTGTTGTCCTTATCATAGATCTTATTGGTATTCTCGGCATAGAAGTTGGTGACCAGCTTCGGCGAGTTGGCATGCGGTTGCGAGACGAGCTGTTCCAGATAGCTCCATCCGGTGTCGATGAGGGCGTTCAGACGGTTCACCATCCAGTCGGAGTTCTGCATATAGCCGTCGATGCCGGGTACGGACGATGGCTGGTTGAAGAAGGGTCCGTCGACAGCGTTGTTGTCGCTGTTGACATACTGGTTGTTGTTGTACGTAGCGAAATTAGTATTAAAGAACGCTCCCGTCTTGATTTTGTCCATATCCGTCTGGCCGTTTACCGCTGTCTTCCTCTGGTTGCGACGCTCTCCGTCGGTGTCGGGCACCTTTGCCTCCAGAGCCGTTCCCGGCTCGAAGGCGCAGAAGTAGAGCACCTCCTTGCTGAGGTCGGCGGCAAAGTTGGCCACATGGTAGCGCTTGCGCTGGTCGTTGGAAGGTGTTGTCTCCTCTGCCGTGGCGATGGGCAGTTCCTTGTACTCGTTGGGTACGCTGTTGCCCCAGAAGACGGTGTTCACGGCGAAGTGGTGGCCGGGGCCCCAGCGGTCCTCATCCTGCTTGCGCAGGCCGTTGTCGTAGAAGTTGTAGATGGCGGGGAACTGCAGGGCCTTGTTCTTCACCATGTCGCAGTTCATCACGCGCACCACCGAGGTCTCCGATGCCGAGATGACACCACCCGAGCCCTGACGGGCATCAGCATTGGTGATGTCCGACGTGTTGCGCGGATTCACGGCAGAAGTAAGTATCTCGTAGTTGCCGCGGCGTGCCTCGTTGTTGTCGAAGAGCGTATTCCACACGTCGAGGTGGTAGTTAGAGGCGATGGCTCCGCCAGCCGTCCAGGGGATGAAGCGCTGGTCGTTCTGCGTCTGCGGACCCATGGCGAGGTTCTGCGTGAAGTGGCAGCTGACGACATAGAGCGAGCCGTTGGAGTAGATGGCACCGCCGTTGCCGGCCTGGTTGTTCTGGAACTCGCAGTTGACCACCGTCAGGGGGATATGGCGGCGGGCCACACCGAGCACCTCAGGCAGTGTTCCCTGTGTGAGGAAGTCTTGGTTCCAGTTGCCCTCCACCAGAATGCCGCCGCCGCGGAAGTAGGTCAGCTGCGTGGCGTTCTGACGGTCTTTGCGGCTTGCAAACTCTTCGTCGGTCTCACCGATACGCTTGGTCATCAAGACAGGAGTTGCTCCCGTCCATTCGCCAGTTGCTATTTCACGCAGCGTGGCATGGTCGGCCATGATGTCGTTGGCATGGCCGCCGCTGATCTGCAGACCGTCGATAAAAATCATACGCTTGTCCTGGCTATCCTGCGACTCGCTCTGTATCAGGCTCAGCAATGCCTTCTGCTTGTCGTCGTTGCTGCCAAGGGCATTGATCTGCGTAATGCGTTCGTCGTAGTTGATCACCTGGTTGCTCTGGTCGCGCATCTCCGGCAGCTTGCCCACCTGGTCTTCGTCGGCCATGCAGACCATGACGTGGTAGATGTTGGTCTCGCCCTCGGAGTTGGCGTCTACGGCGTTACCCAAGAGGCGGGTCTGCGACTGCAGCTCCCAGGGCTCGTAGATACCGTTACCATTGTAGTCGACGCGGGCGCGCTCGTCGCGGATGGTCTGCGTCGTAGCACCGTCGAACTGGATGTTGTACGTCGCGCCGTTGTGGGTGACGGTGAAGGACAAGTCGGTGGCATCGGTCTCGCCATAGCCTTTCTGGCAGTAGCGGTGGTCGGTCTCCGTAGACTGCACACCACCCACCACGGTAGTGGCCTCCGGCACGAGGAAGGTGTTCATACGGGCATCACTCTGCTGGCCGTAGGCGTCGCGGAAGGGATAGAAGTCGCCCTTGGTGACGAACACCTCGAAGCGGTCGTTGCGATAGGGATAGATGCCGCGCGATGTGTCGTAATAGCTACGGGCCTTGGCGATATAGTCGAAGGCATCGCCCAGACGGATGAAGGGGTTGATGAACGACGAGCCCATCTGGCTGTAGACATTGCTGCCCTCGTAGGTGCCTTCCTGAAGGGCTTCGATGAGCTGGGGCGAAGGCAGATACTCCGACTTGGCCACAAACAGGCGGTGCAGGATATTCTCTGGCACGACGTCCACCTCGAAGGTCTTGTTCAGGGCGCGGGCACCCATGTCGATGAAGGCGTTGTCCTTGTGGACGCGACTTACCTGTGTGTTGTTGTTGAACGGTGCCATCGTGATGACATCAGCCGTGGCCTGGTCCATACGGTTCAGGCGCGCCATATCCTCTTCCTCGATGGTGGGATAGGTCTGGCGCACAATCTCGAACGCGTTGTAGGTCATACCCGAGCGGGCCAGCACCGACGACATCGTGATGGGTACGTAGTTGATGAGTCCGTCGTAGCTCTGGTTCTCCCAGCGGGCATGGTGGTCCCAGCGGACACCTTCGCTGTCGGTCGACGACAGCTGCAGGTTGTTCACACCCGGCACACGGCGGCTCTCCACGGCGCAGTAGTTGAAGGCGTAGCTGTTGGCACCGAGGCCCTCGCCCTTTGTCATGGCGTCGAGGTTGCCGGCCACGTTGGCCAGGTCGTTGGCCGTGTTGGCCCAGAACACCGTAGAGTTGGCGATGAGGTTGGGGTTCTCGGGGCTGAAGTAGACACCGCCGCCCGTCAGGGCTGCCGTGTTGTAGAGGATGGTCGAGGTGTAGATGCGTGCATTAGGCTTCGGGTCGTTCTCCACCTTCGACGGCTCCACATAGATGCCGCCACCCGTCGTGGCGCTGTTGTCGCGCACGATGGTGCCGCTGACCAAGGCGCGTGGCTCGAGGTAGAGTCCGCCGCCGTAGTTCTGGGCGGAATTGTTCATGACGATGCAGTTCTTGATATGGGCATACTCCGTCACCACGGCACCGCCGCCGATGCGGTTGCGTGTATCGGTACCGTTGGCGGCACCGTCTACTATAAAGAGTCCGTCGAGTACGGCACGGTCTTTCTCCTCGGTGAAGTCTGCCAGCTGGTTGGTCTTATACTCGTCGCCTACGAGGTAGAGCTTCTCGTCCAGGTCGAAGAGGTCGTTGGTGAAGGTCACCGTGTGGAAGACACTGCCCGATGCACCCGAGGCCTCGTTGGTGACGTAGCCGCTGAAGCGGGCGGGGTTGCCCAGAACGTCGCGTGTGTCGTCGCTGAAGGTATCGTCGTAGCCACCCATCACCTGGATGCCTCGCGGCACGATGAGCGAGTATTCCAAGAGGTTCTCCTCCTGCTCGTAGTTGGTCACGCTGGTGCGTGTCGGCACGTAGTTGAAGTCGGTCTTCGTCTTGGTGTAGTCGCCGGCCAGCTTCACGATGACGGTGCGATCCTTCAGCGTCTGCATGAAGGTGTTGACATCGGCATCGGTGGTGGCAACGCCCTGGTCGATCAGCTCGGCGCGAAGCACGGCCTCGGTGAAGTTGGTGCGGATAGAGTCGCTGACGTTGTAGAAGTTGGCGGCATACTTCCAGCGGCCGGCAGCGTCGAGCACCTTCTGCAGCTTCGTGGCACAGGCAGCGTTGGCCGGGCTGTTGGCCGTGGCCAGACCGCCGCCACCGTTCTGCGAGACGTAGAAGATGGCCTTGCCCGCCTGCCTCAGGTCGGGCTCGATGTCCTTCGTGCCGTCGTACTCGTAGGCACCCTTGTCCACCTGACAGTCCTGCACACGGGCAGCACCGTTGATGTCGATGGTGATGTCGTACGTATCCTTCATGTGTGCAGGCGAGGCATCGTCACCCGTGTTGATGTTGAAGATGGCCAAAGGACTTGCCTCGTTGATGTTGTAGGGATTCTTAGAGGCGCGGGCAATGATGTTGTCGGCGGTATAGTACGTAGCGTTGGTAGCATCAATATAGGATGTTTGATAATACGGGACGTAGTTGTCCGTCGTATTCATGAACGGGTCGAACTTATATCCCTCTTTGTCCTCATTAAAGAGATTCTGCGCCTGACAGGCATCCCAGAACGCCTTGGTGTTCGTTACGTTGTAGACGTTATAATAGTTATATGCCGAGTTCCGGGCCACGAAACCAACTGTGTAAGTATTGGTGTTGAACACATTTTCGTCGCCCGTGGCCATCGCATAGTTATCACTGTGGCCTGGTATAGAGTGGTAGCAATGGTTGAAAAGGTTCAGGTTGTCCTTACCTATCAGGTTCGACATTCTACCTGCTGCAGACATGTAATCGGTATCAGCATTTGTATCTGCAACATAGTGCTGGGCATAATTGGTACAGGTGGGGCCGATGCCCGCATTACCCCAGATGATGCAGTTGTTGAAGACACATACATTCGAACTGTTCAATGCGTTTTCGTTGGCTGTTCGGTTGGAGTCGTCCCAGACGCCAGGAGCGACATAAGTGTATTGATAACCATTTTGGCTATTATCAGGATTTCCAGCAATACCAAAATTGTAAGCAATGGTACACTGATAGAAGTCAGACTTTTCTGAGATATAGAGTCCTACACCCTGGAATGCCTGACCATTTAAGGCTACATTCTCTACAATCAGTGAGTTGATAACGGTTGCTCCTGCTGCGTGGACACCACCACCACGACTGATGGAAGTGTATTCGCCTCTATTATTTACCCAAACATTCTCAAGCACATTGTTACGGACAATGGAGCTCTCCATGCGTGAGCCCTTCAGCAGGGCTGCACCGGCAGCAAAAGTGACATCGCCGTCTGTACGTATCTTGTTCTTCCAAACAAGGCAGTTCTTCAAAACACCATTGGCATACATGCGGACACCACCACCATCGCGGTAGTCTCTTCCTTGGCGGGGAAAGCCGATATTGGTTTCCACATGTCCAGCATCAATCCAAACATTATTTACATTTTCCTGATGCCTGGGATAGTTGTCAACATCGGGGACGTAGGCTACGATTCTGTCACCTTTATAGAACTTCTTGCGATAGTATTTGGTGACATCGTAAGTATAGACAGTGGTGTTCTCTATGTGCCAATAATTTGCATATTTCCACATGGGGATAGTTGTAGTCCAACCCTGCCATGTAACATATTCTGGAGTAGACTGCTCGCTAACATAATAGTCATATCCAGTAACTGTGTATTGATAATTTTGATATCCACCTCTATTACCTCTTACGGTCAAAGTATTGCCGTTCCAGGTGTATTTCACATCTTGTGTTGGCACATTGTTATTTTGAGTAACATCAGTTTGGTTTCCACCAGTTGCAAAGTAGCCATTGATGGCATTTGCCTGAGAATTGGCTCTTCTTCTATTGCCATTATCATTACCAATACCTGTTAGCCACTGATTGCGAGTAATGCTAACGGGGGCAGCTTCCGTTGTTGTCTCATAGGAAGTACCCGTTGGAGGCGTTGTTGATTTTTCCTGCACCACTTCCGTCTTGCGGTTTTCCGGAGAAGCAGCGCTATAGTCTGCTGCTGAACATTCCTCCCACTCAAAGCCTTCCCAGTCATCTGCTTGTGGATCGTAGCCATAGGTACGGTTGTCCTCCACTTGTTCCTTCCACATCGTCACCTGATGAGTGACAGCGGCTTTCGGGTTGTGTCCATGCTGGATGGTGAATCCCTCCATGATGGTCTCTGTGGGGAAGTTGTCGAGCATGGAGACGACGCGTCCCTTATAGTCGCCGTCGATGATGGTCTGGTAGAGCGGATCGGAGTTACCGATGTTGCGCTCACCGTCCTTCAGCTCCTTGCCGGGGTTGCCATAAGGCACGAAGCCACCATAGAGGTTGACGCCAGGCACCAGCACCACGATGTCGTTGTCGCCATCGACGGGAGCCACAGCGTTGGCAGCGGCAGTGCTTGTAGGGCTTCCGTCATGCTCATGATATGTTCCGGCAGCCACCCACACCTCGATGTCGGCGGGGATGACCTTCGTAGCCTTGTCTCTGTCATTATTGTTGGCGTATTCTACCTCAACTTCTGGACGGAATGTCTCCAAGGCCTTTCGGATGGTGGCGTAGGCCGTCGCCCACGAGTTGCCGTCGTTGTCGTCGCTACCGCCGTCCTTAGGCATACGGACATACTTCACCTTACCCTTCTCGGGCAGGTTGGTGTTCTCTACAGCACCGGCATCGGGCGCACCGCCATAGGTACGCTTGTTCCAGGCAGCGTCGTAGCTCAGCGAGCGGTTGTCGAAGCCACCATTGTAGGAGCCATCCACCATGTCGTTGGTGGAGGTTTCGGGGTTGGCGCCGTTGACGATGGGGTTCATGTTCAATGGTTCGTAGCTGACGTTACCGCCATAGAGGGGCTGGTCGTCGCCCGTGGAGTGGCCCACATTGCGCGAGGGGTTGACGAAGAAGGGATAGCGCACCGTGACGGTCTTGCCGTCCCATGTGGTCTTTTCGGTATTGTTGTCCGCCTTCACGCGGGTGAGGATGTTGAAGCAGTGGATGTAGTCGGGCATGTCGGGCTTCTGGGCATCGTAGTCGAGGTAGATATAGTCGCCCGTGATGGTACCGTTGGAGGTTTCCCAGTCGCAGCTGACGGGGTATCTGATAGAGGAGCGGTCGTGGGACACGGTAAGACCGTTGGAGTAGAGGATGGAGTTGAAGATTTGTATCTGTCCCTGCGTGCCGCTGCCTTCCTTGTCCCACGTCTTCAGGGCATAGCCCGTGTTGTTGACGATGTCGCAGTTGCGCAGCCATATCTGTGCATTACCGTTGGCGGCGACGACACCGGCATCGGTCGGATTGGTCACAAAGTAGTCGGGCTGGTTGGCCGGTATCTCTCCGGCGGTGGAGTTGCGTATCACGGTATTGAGCACCGTCAGCTCGGCGCGGCTGAGCGTGCCGTCGGCTTTCTTGTTGCCACCGTTGACATAGATGGTGCTGCCCATCGGTGCCGAGCAGTTGGCGAAGACGCAGTTGCGGACGATGTTGCCCGTCATGTCGATGCGCTCCGACTGCGGGCGCGACGTATTGTTGACGATGACACCGCCGCCGTAGCGCACGTCCTCGGTACTGTAAGTATAGCCTGTGCCGAGGTTGGCGTTGCCGGAGTAGCCGCGGAAGCCGTCGATGACGACGTTCTTCACGTTGATGAGGGCGAAGATGTGTGCACCGTTGTTCTGGTAGTTGTCGTTCAGGATGTTGGCCGTGAGGCGTGTCGGTGTGGTGCGTTGGTTACGCCCGCTGACGTCGGTACCTACATTGCTGGCAGGGAACGAGCCGTACAGGCGCATGCCTGACACGGGGCGCACGGCAGCCGTACGGGCCTGCGTACCGAGGTAGGCACCGGTACCGGCGGTAATCATGGTGCCCTCCTTGACGAAGATCTGCACCTTGTCGGAAGTTCTGCCGTCGGAGAAGTGATAGAGGCCGTCGGAGGGATCGTAGATATCCCTGAACCACGAGACGGCGATGGAGAGGTTGCCCACGGGGTGATACCACGACTCGCCGACAGGATCGTTGTCGTCCCATCCCGTAGAGGTGTTGGTATTCAGCTGACCAAAGACATGGCGGTTGGGGTCGACGAAGATGGTGGGGATATTGCCCTCTTCAGCATTCTCGAGCGAGGGGAGCATGACATAGGTCTTGGCGCGCTCGGTGCGTGCCAAAGCTCCGCACGACGAGAGGGCTTCAAAACGACGACCCACGACGTCGACATCGGTGTGGGCATGCTTCACTTCCTCGCTGATGCCCTGGATGGCATCGGTCACCTGCACGGCCTTCATGCGGAGCGACGTAGCGGCCAGCGGATGCCAGTTGAAAACTTTCTGATAGGCCTGCCCGGCACCCGTCTCGTTGTAAGGCAGCGAGCCGTTGCTGTTGTACTGGATGCCGGCCTTTGACGTAGGATGTTGGAACATGGGGAAGTTGCCCAGGTCCGACTGCACATCAGGCACGTTCTTCGAACTGAGCGAGATGACACCGTCTTTCGAGGCGTTGGCCCAGTTGGTGATGTCGTGGTTGGAGAAGGCCGAGTGGTAGATGCGGATGACATCGTCGGACGTGATGTTGCGTCCCTGATAGGAAGCAAACTGCACGTCGTTGTTGACGGGCGAGCTGTTGCCCCAGGCCACAGAGTTGTAGATGGTGCCCGAGGTGCGCACGTAGACACCGCCGGTACGGCCGTGACGCTGGCCGTAGTAGACGACGTCGGGACCCGTACACTTGTTGTTGACGATGGTGCAGTGGTTGAGCGTGCCGCCCTCGTCGAGGTAGACACCGCCGGCCTCGGCATTCGAGGTGTTGTTGCTGATGACCGTGGCCGTGCAGAAGGGGTCGTACTGCGACGAAGCCTCGAAGGTGGCATCGTTCTGCTCGGCCGACGCCACGGGATATTCGCCGGGCGAGTGGCAGATGGCCAGTCCACCGCCCACACGGGCTGCCGACTGGGTGATGTAGCTGTGCTGCACGGAGCCGTCGTAGTCGATGGCAGCACCACCGCCATAGCCCTGCACCACACCGACGCCAGAGGCCTGGCAGGTGTTGATGTAGCAACGCTCCACCGTGCCGCCGCCGTCCATATAGACACCGCCACCACGCATCGTGGAGGCACACTTCTGGACGATACAGTTGCGCAGCAGGGCGTTCTTCACCATGTAGGCACCGCCGCCGTAGCCCGTGTGGTCGTGGGTCGACGAGTTGCGGCTGGAGGCGTAGCCTTCCTCGATGGTACAGCCGTCGACGCAGGCTTCTGCGGCCAGACCGTTGAAGTGGCCGCGCATGGCCTCTATCTCAGCCTCGGTGCTGCCGCTGTAGTCGGCAGCATCGACGGGGATGGTGCCGTTGGTTCCGAACCAGACGACGTGGTAGGAGTTCAGCGGGAACGACGTGTCGTAGTTGTCGTGCTGCTCGTTGTAGGTGAAGGTGGCATCGACAAGAGAGTGGTTGCCCGAGAGGATGGTCTTGTGCTTGAAGTTCCAGCGGCGCACGGAGTGCTCCATGTCGTCGGCGTTAATCTCCAGCTCGTCCGTTGCATAGGTGGCATCGTTCTCCATGAGACGCTTGCCGGGTAGGGTTTCCTCTCCCTGCCCCTCGTCGGGTGTCTCATCGCCGGCGAATCCGCCGAAGATGTAGACACGCTCGGGGATACGGAACGACGTGTTGAACATCGAGCCGTCGGCATCATCGGTGCTGCGGCGTGTAGGCACATAGGTGCCTTGGGCCACATAGACATAGCCCAGTACGCCTGACTGGTTCTTGATGGCGTCATAGACTTCGTCGATGGCAGCCTGCAGGTTGTTCTTCGCCGTGGCCCAGGTGAGGCCGTCGTTGGTGAAGGCACCATGCTCGCTGTCGACGTAACGAATTTCGTAGGTCTGTGCCTGCAGCTGTGCGGGCAGCAGCAGGCCGAAGACCATGAACAATACCCAATAACCAATAGCCAACGAACGCAAGCGTAGCGCGTCCTGATGGATGTGTCTTCTGATAGTTGTCATATCTGTTTATCCTTTTTTTCGTCGTTTTAGATGGTCTTGTCGGTGAGGGTGGCCGAGGTGAAGGTGATGTCGCCGCGGAGCCACGGGGTGAAGATGTCGTACTGGTAGGCGTGGTTGACGGTCAGCGTACCGTTGCTGGTTGTCTGGTCGTCGGTCTTGACAGCCGTGAAGCGCACCTTCATATCATAGTTGTTGGTTGCATTCTTATAGGGGATGGCGTAGTAGTACTGTCGGCCGAGCCACTGGTTGCCAGGATGCACATCGGTGACCTTCAGGTCGTAGATGTCGGCGGTGGCGTCCGGGGCCGCGGCTGTAGAAGCCGTCGTGGGGGCTGTGTTCTCGTTGGGTCGGAAGAGCAGGCAGCCTGTCTTCTTCAGCCCCTTTGCCGTAATCTGTCCGGTGAGGTACATCTCGGGCTGCAGCGCCTCGGGGATGTTCCAGATGAGGTCGATACGCGATGCCACGTGGTAGAGGAGCATGTCGTCGACGTAGGGGACGGCCGAGGTGGGGTCTTTCACCTGGCCGTAGTAGGTCCCACTGATATTGTAGTTGTAGGGCGACGAATAGACGTGCTGCAGGTGGGTCTGCAGGTCGTCGCTGACATCGAAGGTGATGCCGAGCAGGGCCGTCTCGTTGGCTGGCGCTTCGGTAGAGAGCGTCAGGGGCATGTACGACATGGCGGCATAGATCTTAGCTGACACCATGTCTTCGGGCAGCTTGATGCTGAGGTCGCCGGTATAGGTGTAGATGCTGTCGCCGGCAGCGGCCAGTGAGCCGGCGTATATCTTTTTCTCCCAGCTGTCTTCGTCAAGCGGGGTGATGAGGGGTGTGACGAAGCTCTGCCCGCCGCTGGTCTGGTAGGCCATGAAGATGTAGGCGTAGCGGGGCTTCATGAAGGGTTCGTAGTAGCCGGGATCGCCGGGCAGGCGCGTGTCAACGTCGTGGGCCGGCACGGAAAGTACGACGGGCACGGTGCGTTCCGGCGTGTCGGGTTCTACGGGTACAACTTCGTCGTCGACACTCGAGCAGGCTGCCAGCGCGAGCAATGCGGCGCAGGCCATACCTTTTATATATATACGGGAGTAGTGCATAGTCTTTTTTCCTGTTATTGTTTCTCTCTTATTGGATTGTTGCTTTCTGGTGCTTGACAGTATGAGGGCTACCACTCGAAGTGGAGGCCGTCTTCCCAGTTGAGCTGGACGCTTACGCTCACCTCGACGTCGACGGTCTCCACGCTGCCGTCGTCCTTGAGCTTGAGCTTGATAATCTTGAGGTTGGCGGCGCGAAGTGGCTCGTGGATATAGAGGTCGTTGCGGGTGACAGAGCCGTCGGGCATCTGGACGAGGAGCACCATGCTCCAGAAGCTGCCCTCCTTGGCCTCAGAGGGTGTCACGCGGGTGTAGGGTGTTTCTGACGAGGGGAATCCCATGCCGTAGTAGCACACCTCGGTGCCTGCCGTGACGGGCAGCAGCTGGGTGCGTACCACTTGTTGCTGGCTGAAGGTGTAGGTGCTGTCGGCGGTGAGGAATCCGTTGCTGAGACCTTCGATGAAGGCCTTCATGCCGCGCACCGACGAGCCGAGGGTGTCGATGACGACGGCGGCTGCACTGTTGGCCATATAGAGATCGACGATGCCCGAGAGCTTGTCGTCGCTCTCCACCTTGAAGGTGTGGCGACCGGTGAAGATGCCGGTCTGGTGAGAATCGATGGTGTCGGTGCGGCTGTTCTGCAGGGCGGCGAGGCGGAGTGTCTCAGGCGAGAGCCACTGGGCAATGCCGTTCTGCCGGAAGTTGGCCACTGCCGTATGGCGGTAGTCGGCCTGTTCCAGATAGATGGTGTAGGTGGCCTGTGTCTGTCCGTTCATGTTCTGGTCGAACTGCTTCAGGCGCATGCCGTCCATCAAGTTGTAGAAAGAGAGGTCGAGGTCGTGACCCTGGTCGTTGAAGTACTGGCGCATGGTCTGCCGCAGCTGGTTGGCCACGGGTTGGTCTCCAGCCTCCGACAGGACGCTGTCTATCTCTGTTTCCATGTTCGTGATGAGGCGCATGCGGTATGTCAGTTCGACATCAGCGCCGCAGTCGCTCAGGTCGTCGTCGATGCCGTTGCATGAGGTCTGCGCGATAGCGGCTGTGAGGCATGCCATGCCTGCGAGGAGAGATTTCTTCCAGTGCTTCATTGTTCTTTCTTCTTTTAGAATGCTTATTGTTGCTTGTTTGTTGTTGCTGAAAAAGGATGGGCCGCCGCCACCTTTCTGACGGCGGCCATTCCTATAGAGGTTTATTGACGATTTAGAAGTTCTGCTCGAACTCGAGGCCTTCCAGCCACTCGAGGTTCACGCTAAGACCGAACTCGAGCTTCGGGCTGCGCAGGTCGGGAACCACGTTGTATGCGTTCTCGAGAGCATCCTCGTCGATGGTCAGCGACAGCTTCGTGGCATGATCCTGGAAGAACACCTTGTCAAGGACACCTTCGGCATAGTTCTTGGCCTTTGTCGGGTCGAGCTGAGCCACGAGGTAGAACTTTGTTCCGGCGGGGATAATCTGCTGGTTGTTGCCGTAGAAGTCTTCACCAGTGTTGATAAACTCAAGGGCAATGTTAACGGGAACATCCGACTCGGTCTCGAGAGCCAGGGTGTACATGGTCTCAGAGTCTACGCCTACCTTGGCAGCACCTTCCACGTTCGGGTCGTAGATGGTGAACTCAGGAGCTGCTCCGTTTGTCTCGAAGTTCCAGCCTACCTGCTTCTGACCACCAATGAGGATACCAGTCACGGTGTAACCGTCGGCAGGAACAGACACGTAGTTGTCCTTGCTGTCCTTCACGGTATTCTCAGTAACCTTAACTTTGGCATCGAGACGACCTACGCCATACTGCACCTGGTCGAGAAGGACGACAGACTTCGTCGTAGCAGTGACGGCAGCGACATTACCGGCATACTCACCATCAATCACAGCATCCCATGCATTGTAGTTGTCGAATTTGTCAGCGTGGATTTCAGCCTCGTCAATCACAGCCTTGGTGTTCACTGTGTAGTAAAGCTCTGCAGGCTTGGTGTAGACATCCATGGTGGGAACGTTCATACCATCGAACGAACCGTCAATATAAGCGAAAGCACCATTGTCGAAAGCTACCTGCACAGCTCCGTCGGGGAGGTTCAGATCGCGGGGGAAGCCACTGTCGTCTGCAATAGCCTTACCGTCTTCATTGGTGAAACCGGCAGCAACGATGGCATCCTGGATGGCCTCCTCAGCATCAGAACCAGTAACGCTCTCGAAGAAGTCTTCCATGAAAGCAGCTACAGAGCACCACGAACCAGCCTGAAGGCTCTCGAAGGCAGCGCGTGTGTCGGCCCAAGCATCTGTTTCCGGTATGGCAGCATAGACAGCGTTCAGACCGTCAATGATAGACTGGCCACCGTCGAAGCTGGCCTCCTCCACGATGGGCTTGAGGTCGAACTTGATGGCTTCGTTCACTGGCTGGCCCAGCTGCAGTGTGTTCACGTCATAAGAAGCTACGAGTTCACCCTCGTCGCCGTTGTCAAGAATCTTACCATAGAAGAGGAAGTCGGTCGTTCCCACGGGGATGTTCACGTCGTTGTAGACCTTGGCGTTGACATTTGTAGCGTCGAAAGTGGTGAAGTCAGCGAGGTGGATGGGGTTGTTCTCAATCTGGCTCTGTGCGTTGACAGCTGCCGAGAAGGGGAAGAGCTGGATGCCCGACATGCCCTGGAACTCCTCAGAAACCTGAGCGAGGTCGGCCTGCATACGGGTCTTCACGTCGTTGGTCAGAGAGAGGGCGAAGCGGGTCTTCACGTCCTTCTGGTCCAACTGCTGGTCGTTAGCGAGCTCATCCTCAGAAGAGCAAGCGTTGAATGTCAGTGCGAGGGCACCAATCATTCCGAAAAACAAAATTTTCTTCATTCTGATTTAAATATTAAAAAGTGAAACAATAAAATAATTCTATTATGTATTTTTGATTACATTTCCGTTGTAAAGACGTTGCCGGCCTGCCATTCGAGGTTGACGCTCAGACCCAGCTCCAGCTTCGGTGCACGGAGGTCGGGGATGATGTTGTAGGCGTTCTTCAGGTTCTGAACGGTAGCGATGACGGTGGTGACATAGTCCTGCTTGAAGATGCTGGGAACGGTGGGAGTGGTCAGCTTCGACATGTCCAGCTCGCCAAGCAGATAGAACTTACAGCCGTTGGGGATGACGCCATCTTTACCAACGAAGGCATTGCCCGAGTTGTTCTGGAACTCTATGGCAAACTTCACAACGGCATCTGTGGCCTCGGCTGTCTCCAAAACGAGGGTGCGGTTGACGACAGGCAGGTTGTCGTCGGTCAGCGTGGAGGTGAGCAGATAGCTGGTGGTAGCCATCTGGTTGTCGTAGATGGTGTACTCTGCGGCAGAAGCGACAGGCTTGAACTCGAAGTCGACCTGCTTCTGGCCACCGATGATGACACCTGTGATGGGGAAGTTTTGGGTGCCCAGTGCTATGCTGGCATCCTCACCATCTGCCAAGGTGGCAGCGGCGGCCTTCAGCTTCACATCGAAGCGACCCACAGCATACTGCACCTGCTCTTCCATAGCGATAGACTTCGTGTTGACAGTCACCACGCCCTGATGGGTGGGATATTTGCCGAGAAGACTGTTTGCATCGTATGCTCCACCAGTCATATTATCCCATGAAGTGGTCGTGGCAGCGGTGTAGTCTGTGGCATGTACATTCTCGTCGTCGATGCTTATCTGGCTGTTGGCACGATAGTAGAGCGAAGCGGGATAGACATACTTGGTCAGCTGGGCAACGTTCACACCGAAGTTCTGAGCAGCGGTCACCACTTCGAAAGCGTTGCTGGTGGTGTTCCACAAGACAACGGCGGCTCCGTCGGGCAGGTAGATCTTCGAAGGATAGCAAGCTGTCGGGTTGCTGGTGTTGCCCAAAGAAGTGTCGAACGTCAGCTTGCCGTCGGAGTCTGCCGTGGCCTTTGTCAGGATGGCCGTCTTGATGGCAGTTGCCGTGGCGTTGGTGGCATCAGACAGTTTGGTGTAGAGATCCTGCACAAGAGCCTGAAGATCGGCTGAAGAACCTGCCATCGGGCTGGCTGTCGTTCCATTGAGGTTGAGGAATGCGTTGCGCAGCGGGTTGTACATGTTGGTGGCCAACGACCAGTCGGCATTGGTGTCGCTAGCGTCCTTGGCATTGGCGATAGCCGTCAGATAGTCGACCAGAGCCGTTGCCATAGCGTCGGTCGTCGTAGCCGTCACGATTGGCACCAGGTCGGCGGTGATGCCGGCCGGTGTGTTGCCTTCCGTACCACTGATGATCAAGGCACCGTTCACCTCCTGCGTGGTGGCGGGACTGGTAGCCGTTGCACCGGTAGCCACACCATAGAAGAGGAACGAGCGTGTACCGATGGGTACTTCCACATCCTTATAATACTGAGAGTTCGTACCGTTGGTGTTCAGCGTAGCGATGGTGTTGTTCGTCTGGATGGTGGGAACGGCACCTGTGGTAACCAATGTGAGGTTGTTACCTAAGCGGATATCCGTGCCGGCAATCTCACCATTCGTAGCGAAGGGAATCATCGTGACGTTCTGCATACCGCGGAACGAAGCCACTGTGCCAGCTGACTGCGTCACAGCGTCCGACATACGTGTGCCGGCCTGCGGCGGGACGGAGATGTTGAACTCGGTCTTGACGACACCACGGGTCAGCTCTTCACTTGTGAGAGCTTCGTCGTCGCTCGAACAGGCAGCCAGCGCCATGGCCAGCAAGCCCATACTTGTAATCTTTAAGTACTTCATAATCACTTTTGTTTATAAGTTATTTTTTACTATTGTTAATTTCTTTTCGTTTCTACGAATTTTGATTTTAACACTTCGAGTTGGTTGGTTTTATCGATGTAATACCGCCATAAGAGAAAGAAATTATCTTGGTGGAATAATAAGGGAAAAATTA
>CAMORS010000025.1 GCA_946624005.1 uncultured Prevotella sp.
GTAGGGGTTCATCTCGCACTCCTCGGTGAGCATCGACTTCGACTTCACCATCTTCTTCACGTTGTGTTCGCGAAGGATGTCGTAGACCGTCTCGTTAAACTCCCGAGCGTCTTTCGCCCAGTGTACGATGCACCCGTTCTTCTCGGCGTTCGTGGCAAACTTTTCCAAATATTCGTCCATGTGGGTGATGGTGTGCCGCTTAATCTGCGAGGCCTTCTCGCGCAGCTGTTCCCACTCGCCCAGGCCCAGTGCCATGTTGTCGCGCTTCGAGCGTACCGACCAGAAGGTGGCATCGTGCCATGCGGCGTATTTCTGGTTCTTTAAGAACTCTTTTGCTGCTTTACTATGTGGTGTACTCATTGCGAAGTATGAATTTTGAATTATCAATTATCAGTTGTCAATGATCAATTCGCCAAGATTTCCACGGCGTGCATGAACTTGATGTCCTTACCCTCTTTCTGGGCGATGCCCGCCATGTGCATCAAGCACGAGCAGTCGGGGCCCGTCACATATTCCGCACCTGTGGCGATGTGGCGTTCCAGCTTGTCGTGCCCCATCTGCTTGCAGATAGCCGTCTCCTCGACAGAGAACATCCCTCCGAAGCCGCAGCACTCATCGGGGCGCTCCGGCTCAACCACCTCGATGCCCTCCTTCAGCAGCAGCAGGTCCTTAATCTTGTTGAACTTCGGCACGTTCTGCTCCGACGGAGCGCTCAGTCCCAGTTCGCGCACACCGTGGCACGAGTTGTGCAGGCTCACCTTGTGGGGGAACCGTCCGGGCAGGCTCTTCACCTTCACCACGTCGTGCAGAAACTCTATCACGTCCATCACCTTACCCGCCGTCAGACACTCGTGCTTACCCTTGAGCAGCCGCGGGTAGTTGATCTTGACGAAGGCCGTGCAGCTCACCGAGGGAGCCACCACGTAGTCGAAGTCCTTGAATTTCTCCTCAAACTTCTCCGCCAGGGGCACCGACATCTTCTCGAATCCTGCGTTAGCCATGGGCTGTCCGCAGCACGTCTGGTTGAGCGGGTACTCCACGTCGAGCCCCAGGTTTTTCAACAGTTTGTATGTGGCGACGCCCACCTCAGGGTAAACGGCGTCGACATAACAGGGAATGAATAGTCCTATTTTCATAATGTTATCTGTTTTGTTTGTTCGCTTTTTGTTTGTTCGATTAGTAGGTGAAAAAGTTGATTGCGATTGCAAAAATACAAAAAACTGAGAACAACAACAACAGTATGTCCAATTATTATCAATCTTTTTTGACAATTTAACAAAAGGCACATAATTTTGTAACATGTAACATGTAACATGTAACATTAAGGAGCTTTATTACTTGGGGGAAAAAAGTCAGAGTAAATTTTTATTATTATATATATTATATATATAATATATAATATATATAATAATAAACCTATTTTTATGCACCTGCCGCATATTCGGCAGGTGCTTAATGTTACATGTTACATGTTACATGTTACGTTTTGGATAATGTTTACAATTGTTAAATGCAGAACGGGCGATTTCTTAACAGATTTTTGCGCACCATGAAGGGCGAAATTTGGAGGTGTCGCAAATAGTGCGTACCTTTGCAATGTGATTAGGAATCGCTCTTTGAGCTTCGCTCGAAAAGCTTTGGCGCTCGGAAGAGCACAAGCAAGCTTGCCTCTTCACTCGCTGAAATCGCTCTTTGACTTACTGAAACAGAAAAAACGACGACATCAGAGACTATCTCTGACCGCATCAGAAACCATCTCTGACCGCATCAGAGACTATCTCTGACGGCATCAGAGACCATCAACGACGACATCGGCGACCATCAACGACAGGCACATAAAAATGTTACTTGTCCTATCGGAAGATGTATTTCAGGCCGAACTGTAGGGAGAAGTTCAGCGGCTGGTCTTTCATGCGCGTATCCACGTCGCTGCCGTTGTCGAAGTAGTAGCCGATCTGCGGCTCGGCATAGAGGGCTATCTGTGGCAGCGGAGTGTATTGGAAGCCTGCACCAAGGGTGGCCGACAGCTGCAGACGGTCTCGCTGGGGAGAGTAGTCGTGGCCGTCCATCTCGCCACGTGCCTTCACATTGAAGTCGGCCTCGCCACCGGCCAGAGCATAGATACCGCCCCACGACGACCTGACGAGCTGGTAGGTAGCCTGCAGCGGGATGCCCATATAATGATAGGTGCGGCGGTCGTGGATGGTGGCGCTCGTGGTCTTCTGCGAGCTGACGGTGCGGTGGCGCATATAGCTGAGGCCCGTCTGCAGTCCCCATCGGCCTGTCAGCGGAACGGCAACGAGGATGCCGAACTTGACGGGCGAGGCGTATTCCTTCTTCTCCTCATAACCGGCGAGAACGACATTCTCTTCGGCACGTGTTGTTTTGTTGGCATAATATTCGGCCGAACTGAAGTTGGACAGCATGGCTTGGCTCATATAGACGGGGTTGGCCGTGGCTGTCTCGCCCATCATCTCGCTGCCGTAGTAGACGGATGCCATGAGGTGTGGCGATTGCGAGGAGCGAGAAATGATGGTCGGGGAATGCAAATCCCTTTCAGCGTTGCGAGAAGTGTTGGTCGGGGATTGTAAATCCCCTTCAACAGATTGCAAATCCCCTTCAGCGTTGCGAGAAGTGTTGGTCGGGGATTGCAAATCCCCTTCAGCGTTGTGAGAAATGATGGTCGGGGATTGCAAATCCCCTTCAGCGTTGCGAGAAATGATTGTCGGTGATTGCAAATCCCCTTCAGCGTTGCGAGAATTGTTGGATGGGGATTGCAAATCCCCTTCAACAGATTGCAAATCCCCTTCAACGGAGCGAGATATGCTGGACGAGGATTGCGGATTCCCTTCAGCGTATGCGGTTTTCTGGGATTGTGGATTCCCGTTAACAGATAAAATCTCTTGAACGGAGGTGCGTTCATTTTGATGCAACAGCCATGTAGAGGCACCGATAATCAGCAGGAGCGATGCGGCGACAGCCCACCACCGGCGCAGGGCTACCGTCGTGGCACGCTTGCCGTCGGCAGCAGCAGTCTGCCGCTCGACAGCTTCCCACAGACCATCGGGAGGAGCCACCTCGTAGCCCTCCATCTGTTGCCGCAGTTGCGACTCAAAGTCTTGCTTCTTCATATCTTTTCCTCCCGATGTCGATTAGTTGGGTTGATGTATTCTTTTATCTTTTGTTGCAGCATCCGTTTGGCCCGGAAATATTGTGAGGCGGAAGAGCTCTCCTTGATGCCTAACTGAAGAGCTATCTCGCGGTGGGGCATGCCTTCGAAGACGTAGAGGTTGAGCACGGTGCGGTAGCCGTCGGGCAGTGAGGCGATCATTTTCATCAGCACCCCTGGTGGGATGTCTACAGCGGGGTCGTCGGTGTCGCCATCCTCTTCCCCCACATTCGGAGGCAGTTCGTCGAGGGGTATCGGCTGTCGGTGCTTCAGCTGGTTGAGGGCAGTGTTGACGGTGATGCGCGTCATCCAAGCGCTGAGCGACCCCTCGCCGCGATATTCGAAGCGGTCGATGCTTGTGAGCACCCTGACCATCGCATCCTGCAACACGTCGGCAGCATCGTTGCCATTGCCCATATAGCGCAGGGCGACGGCCATCAGTCGTCCGCTATAGAGGGTGTAGAGTTGCCGTCCGGCACCCCTTTCCCTCCGTCTGAGGGCATATAGCAGCTGCTGCTCTGTCTTCACGATAGTGCTCAGAAACGAGAATAGAAGCGCACCACGACGGGGTGCTGCTCGTTGAACATCACGTTGAAGTTGGTTTCCCCGTTGTCGAGGAGTCCTTCCGGCAGTCCTGTTGCCCGCAGTGCCTTGATGCGCTGCTCCACCACGATGGAGCGGTTCTCACGGTTGATGATACATACGCCGGGGTCGTTCATCTCTACGGTGAGGGTGTAGGTAGTGTCGCCGAAATAGGCTTGGAACGTATAGTCTGCCTTTTCAAAGGAGAGGTAGTTCGTAGCCGTGCTGTTGCCCACCTGCATTACCCTGCTTCTGTACTGTGTGTTGCCCGTTGAGCCGCATCGTTGGCTACGGTAGCCGTCGTGCAGATAGGTGTCCACGATGATGGCGAAGAGGTTGGACACCATGTCGCTGATGATGATGGAGTCGGCCGTCAATTGTACCACACCATGAATCTGCTGCATCAGCTCCTCATAGTTGTCGGGTGCGACCATGAAGCTTGAGTAGTGGTCGAACGACGGCAGAGTGTTGTAGAACCCCGTTGATGCATCTTCTCGCCCGAAGGTGTCGTCGTTATAGATGTACCAGTCGCCTTCAAAGTTGCCCATGAAAGTGGTCGAATAATCTGCCTCTGTATTTGTGTATTCACCGTCTTCGGTGCTGCATCCCGAAAGGAGGGTAGCCGCCATCACGAGGGCCATTAGCCAGATGTTGCTCTTCATATATGCTGTGAATTTATTTTGATATTACTTTTGTACTATGAACATGCAAAAATAAGGAATCTTGCATGAACCTCATCGTATTTATGATTTTTTTACAAAGGGTTAACATGAAGTAACATAAATGACAAAGAAAAATGCAAATTCTTTGTTCTACTGGCTTATATGTCGCATTTTTTTCGTAACTTTAGATAAGTTACTCAGCCTCGGCAAAAAAAATAAATGGATTTATTTTGTTTTGCGCTCGTTTTTTCGTAACTTTGCACCCGAACCTAAACATTCCACAATCATGTTACAGATTCGCTGCAAGAACAACAACATCACGAAGAGCTTCCCAGAGGGAACCTCGCTGCTCGACGTATACCATGAGTTTGCCGAAGAGCTACAGATGCCTTACCCCGTCGTATCGGCCAAAGTAAACAACGCCTCGCAGGGACTGAAGTTCCGACTCTTCCAGAACCGCGATGTCGAGTTTCTCGACGCACGCGGCGGATCGGGCCATCGTGCCTACGTGCGCTCGCTCTGCTTTGTGCTGTACAAAGCGACGAGCGACATCTTCCCGGGGTCGAAGCTCTTCATCGAGCATCCCCTGTCGCTCGGCTACTACTGCAACTTCAAGAAGCGGGGCAACGAACCGCTCACGGCAGAGGATATCGACAGAATCAAGGAGCGCATGAAGGAGATAGTAGCTCTCGACATGCCCTTCCGACGCAACGAGGCAACGACGGAGGAGGCCATCCGCGTCTTTGCCGAAAGGGGATTTGCCGACAAGGTGAAGCTGTTGGAGACAAGCGGACAGATCTACAGCGACTACTACACGCTGGGCGACACCGTCGACTACTTCTACGGGCCACTCGTCCCCACGGCAGGCTATCTGAAGGTGTGGGACCTCGAACTCTACGGCTCGGGAATGCTGCTGCGTGTGCCCGACAGGAAAGACCCGTCGCGGGTGGCCGAGAAGTTGCCGATGCCCAAGACGTACGATATGTTTGCCGAGAAGGTGAAGTGGGATGTCATCATGCGACTCTCCAATGCCGGCGATGTCAACAAAGCCGTGCTGAAGGGGCATGCCTCCGAGCTCATCCAGGTGAGCGAGGCACTGCAGGAGAAGAAGATTGTGCAGATAGCCGAGGAGATAGACCGTCGGTTCAGAGCCGAGGAGAATCCCATCCGCATCGTGCTCATCACGGGGCCGTCGAGCTCGGGAAAGACAACCTTCTGCAAGCGTCTGTCCATCCAGCTGCTGGCGTGCGGGCTGCGTCCGCTGTCGTTCTCTACCGATGACTATTTCGTCAATCGTGTCGACACGCCGAAACTGCCCAACGGACAGTACGACTTCGACAATATCAAGGCCGTCGACTGCGAACTGCTCGAAGACCATCTGACGAGGCTGATGCGCGGTGAGCGTGTCGAGGTGCCGGAATACAACTTCGTCACGGGAAAGCGCGAGTATAACGGTAAGCGGCTGAAGCTGCAGAACGACACGGTGCTCATCATCGAGGGCATCCACGCCCTCAACCCGTTGCTGACGGAGCAGATACCCGATTCGGCGAAGTTCCGCGTCTATGTGTCGGCCCTGACGAGCATCTCGCTCGACGACCACAACTGGGTGCCCACGCGCGACAACCGTCTGCTGCGCCGCATCATCCGCGACTACAACAAGGGAGCCTACTCGGCCCGTGAGACCATCAGCCAGTGGAAGAGTGTCTGCGAGGCCGAGGAGCAGTGGATCTTCCCCTTCCAGGAGACGGCCGACGTGATGTTCAATTCGGCCCTTAACATCGAGTTTGCCGTGCTGCGCACACATGCCGAGCTCATCCTATCGTCGGTGCCCAAGAATTGTCCCGAATATGCTGAGGCTCACCGCCTGCTGAAGTTCATCCACTACTTCATCCCCGTGAGCGACAAGGAGATACCGCCCACCAGCATCATGCGCGAGTTCCTCGGCGGCTCCAGCTTCAAGTATTAAGTAATAAGGGTGGCAGGCTGTGAGGCCTGCCACCCTTTATTTCAAAACGAAAACTACATCTTTAGTAATCTTCTTCGTCGTCCCACTGTTCGCCGTGTCTGTTGCCGCCGAACTCCCCGTTGTATTCCTCATCTGAAGGAGTGACGGTTTGATTGTCTTTTTCAGGATCGAGTGAAGACTCTCCCGTCAACACGGTGTCAATCAGTACTTCTGTAATGTCGATGCTGGGCATCATATATTTCTTTTTCATATTTTCTTTCTCCTATTCTTTTGTTATTATAAATTCATGAATAATTCGTGGACCTTTCATGGTCATTCGTGTTTAGAACAAAATCTCACGAGTTTCCACGAATTATTCATCAATTATTGTTATTTTACAACGAACTTCTTACCGTTCTGGATGTAGAGACCCTTCTGGGCGTTCATCACGCGGCGGCCCTGCAGGTCGTACAGCTCGCCAGCCTGAGCAGCGTTCTCGATGGTGTCGATGCCCGTTGCCTCACCGATGATCTCACCGTCGAAGACGAGCTTGGCATCCTGATTGATGCCATCGAAGTAGGCACGGAAGGCCTTCATCGAAGCACGCGAACCAGCCTTCTGAATCTTACCGGCAGGTGTTACGCCATACTTACCAATCAGCGTGCCGGCAGCCATTGCGGTGTATGTACCCTGGAAGGTAGCACCATCCTGCTCAACCTGACCAGCCACATTGCTATTGATAGTCACATTGTTGAATACCAAGTCGTTGCTGATACCGTTCTCAGCAAAGATAACGTAAGGAGTAGCAGCGGCCAGCTCGGTTGTTGTCTCCAGATTGACGTTGCCGTTGTAGCCCGTGAATGCCCAAGCCTTCACACCCTCACCCAGATCCGTCGTAGTAGTAGCGAACGGCAGACAGATAGCAGCAAACTTGCCAGCCTGCATGGTGAATGCTACCGTAACCTCATCGTAAGTGCCTGCTACAACCTGATTCTCCGTAGCGGCCTCGTCAAGAGCGAGGGTCATAGGCTTAGCAAGAGAGAAACCATAGAAGTAGTCGAATGCAACATTGTTTATTTCAAACTTAAAGTAGTAGTTGCCTGCTTCTACACCGGAGACTTGAAGTTCTGTCAATGATGAACTTATTTCACTTTCGTTGAATGCCTTTACCAATTCCCAGTTTTCCTTATCCTTTGATTTATAAACATTAAGGATGGTCTCACCTGTTGAGGCATAGCTCCATCTGTATGCGCTGATGGTTAGCAAGTCATTGGTGTCGCTCACACCAACAAGATTTGTTACGATGCTTGTCGTGTTTGTGTTGTGTGCTTGCCAATAATTTGCAGCGTAAACCATATTTCCACCTTTTGCTGTTGCATACCCATAACCTTCCCAACCAGCTGCGCTGTCATACGTCCATTCGTCGGGCAGTGAGAATTTGGATGTTGTCCAATACAAATCTATACCGGGAACCTTATAGTAAACTTCGTATGCATTGCCATCAACGAAAGCGAGGTCTTCTGTCTGTTGGCCATTGTTATCAGTAAATATGATGTAGGCTGGAGCTTCTGTTGCTTCGATTGTAACGGTATAGACACCATTCTCAGCAGTCAGCTCTGTTCCAGGCCATGCACCGAGGTACTTTTTTGCTGCATCGCCGTCACCAGTAAATGCGTAAGCGTAGACCTTATCCCAAGCGTCGTTGGTAAATGTCATTGTGGCGGTATAGGTGTGCAGTTCGCCATTATTGTATTCTCCACCATTGGTGAACGTGAGGTCACTTGTCTTGTTGGCATCAGTACCGTCGCTAAACAGGATATGCTCGGGCTGTTGTCTTGCTTTGAATGTCAGAGTGTAAACGTTACCATTCTTCTCTGTCAGCTTCGTTCCAGGATAATTGCCTAAGAACTTCACGGCTGCATCACCATCACCGCTCCATGCGTATGCATAAACTTCCGACCAAGCTGCGTTGTTGGTGAATGTCGCAGTATATGTGTTGCGTCGGTCGTCCTTACCCTCAATCTTAAGTGTCCAGCCTGTCGAAGCATCTTCACTGGCTCTCCATGTTGCTGTGATGTTGTATGTCTTGAAGTCTGTTGTAGAATTCATCAGATAGAGGTTGTCGTTCGAATAGTCGTAAACCCATCCTTCGGGTGCATCAATGGTGAGTTTGCCTGCAGTCTTCTCTGGCCATCCAAGGTAGATGTCATCAGCTACGCCTTCAGCCTTAACAAGAAGCTTGAACTTCTGGTTCTCAGTAGTGTTGCTCAAATCAAGCACACCTTTATAACTCTTTGACGCTTCATCGTAGACTAACTCGTTCTGAGCACCCTGCCAACCGTTGAATTCACCAGGAAGCATCACCTGATTGATGACAGCATAAGAAGATTCTGAGTACGTAAAGGTTGTTTTTGGAACAAATGATTGTTCTTCACCCTCAACATATGACATGTCGGAAGAGTCATGATCCCAATAGGTGGAGCTATATGTATTTGTTTCACCAATAAAATTGTAGAATTTGAATGATGTAGGTACGAGATCTTTTACGTATATACCAATAAGTAGGTTGCCTCCATTATAATTATAAGGAGCAGAAAAATCTATAGTTAAATTGGAAGATGATACAGAAAGAGTACCTTCGTATACGGTGGTTGCATCTGTAGTTCCTAAGTATTCAGACAATGTTATGTTGTCAACTTCCTTTAAAAATACTTGGAAAGTACTTTCAAAAGTAAAACTTGATGTCTCATGAGTATAAAACTTGATCTGGTGAATCATTGTTCCACTCATAGCCGAAAGCTTGTCTGCAGGTATGACAAATTCACATTTTTGGTAGCCAAATTTGTCAAAAGTATCTCCTGATACTTGGAAATTACCTTCAATAGGAATAATTGTACTGTAGGTTGTCGATGCAGACAAATCACCATTACCATAAACGGTAAGCTCATCAGCCCACGCTTGCGTTGCCCCCATCATCGATAGTAGGAACGCGAAAAGAAAATTGATTTTTCTCATTTTTGTAGTAATCTTAAATTGTTATGTTTTAATTGATTATATGATATACATGTATTGTTGCGCTGTAGTGAGACGCGCTGTCGAGAGGAAGGCGGGAGAATAGCTTGTAGCAGTTTCCAATGCCTGTAGTAATCTTTTCCGGTGCAAAAGTACGCAATATTTATGAAACACACAAACAATTGTCACTTTTTTTCGCAATTTTCGTGTTAAGGAAGCAAAACACGAATACACATGAATACACACGAATACGAAAAAATAAAATTCATGAAAAATTCGTGGGTCATTTATGATAATTCATGTTGAAAAAAAGAAAACACGAATTGCCGTGAATTACTCATGAATTTCCCAAAAATTATTTATGATTATTCTCGTTGAAAAGAAAAACACGAATACACATGAATACACACGAATACGAAAAAATAAAATTCATGAAAAATTCGTGGGTCATTAATGATAATTCTTTTAGTCGCTACGCTTTGTAAAAGCGGCAGAGCCGAGCGCATGTTGAAAAAAGAAGAATTGCCGTTACGTTTGAGTTCTGCCAGGCAACGATGCGCGGATGCGAAAGCAAAGGACACTTCCGAGCCTGCAATCTGCGGCATTTCCCGATACTACATTATTAAAGTAGTCGCACTACATTATTAATGTAGTCACACTACATTATTAAGGTAGTCTGACTACATTATTAAGGTAGTGTCGCTGTTTGCGTCATATTGCATCGCGATGTGCCGCTTATTGCATTGCGATGTGCTGCTTTTTACAACGCGATGTGTCGCCTTGTTGTGAATAACTATACCAAAAGAATGTTAAAGTTTAGCCTGTTTGAGCTCTTTTTTGTGTATATATTTTGCAGTAAGATTCATAAATAGTATATTTGCAGCCAGTTTTTTCAGATAACAACTTACTAAAACAAACCAATCGCAATGAAACAAAAGAAATTCGTTTTGCAAGAGAGTGAGATTCCTCAGCAGTGGTACAACATCCAGGCCGACATGGTGAACAAGCCCTTGCCGCCGCTGAATCCTGCCACGAAGGAACCCCTGAAGGCTGAGGATCTGTTCCCCATCTTTGCCGAAGAGTGTGCACGACAGGAACTTGACACCACCCACCGGTGGATAGACATCCCCGAGGAGGTGCAGGAGAAATACAGATACTACCGTTCGACACCGCTTGTCCGCGCCTACGAACTGGAGCGCGCCCTTGACACACCGGCGCATATCTACTTCAAGAACGAGAGCACCAACCCGCTTGGCTCGCATAAGGTGAACTCGGCCCTGCCGCAGTGTTACTACTGCAAACAGCAGGGCGTCACCAACGTGACGACAGAGACGGGTGCCGGACAGTGGGGAGCCGCCCTGAGCTATGCTGCCAAGGTGTTCGGACTGGAGGCTGCCGTCTATCAGGTGAAGATCAGTCTGCAGCAGAAGCCCTACCGCAGCATCATGATGCGTACGTTCGGTGCTGTCGTTGAGGGCAGTCCCTCGATGTCGACCCGTGCCGGAAAAGACATTCTGACCGTCGACCCGACACATCCCGGTTCGCTCGGAACGGCCATCTCGGAGGCTATCGAACTGGCGATGACCACTCCCAACTGCAAGTATACGTTGGGTTCGGTACTGAGCCATGTGTCGCTCCATCAGACCATTATCGGCCTGGAGGCAGAGAAGCAGATGGCACTTGCCGACGACTATCCCGACATGGTGATAGCCTGTTTCGGCGGCGGCAGCAACTTCGGCGGACTGGCTTTCCCTTTTATGCGCCACAAGATTCTCGAAGGAAAGAACACTGAGTTTATCGCTGCCGAGCCGGCCAGCTGTCCGAAACTGACGCGAGGAATGTTCGCCTATGACTTCGGTGATGCCTCTGGCTATACGCCGCTGCTGCCGATGTATACACTGGGTCATGGCTTCAAGCCTGCCAATATCCATGCCGGCGGACTGCGTTACCACGGAGCCGGCACGATTGTCAGTCAGCTGATCAAGGACGGATTGATGCGCGGTGTGGACATCCCGCAGCTGGAGTCGTTTGAGGCTGCCCTGCTCTTCGCCCGCACAGAGGGTATCATCCCTGCTCCCGAGAGCAGCCACGCCATAGCTGCCACCATTCGCGAGGCGCTGAAGTGTAAGGAAGAAGGACGCGGGAAGACCATCCTCTTCAACCTCTCGGGCCACGGACTCATCGACATGACGGCCTACGAACAGTATCTTGCTGGCGACCTGCGCAACTACAGCGTCACCGACGAGGAGATTGCAACGTTCCAGCAGGATGTTCCTGTCCGCCTATGAGTCAGAAGGTTTTCCTGAAGCAGAAGAACAATAGGGCATAAGAATATATTTGACATAAGGAACCATAAAAAACAGAAGAACAGAAGTTGGAATATCCAAATCTTCTGTTCTTCTGTTCTTATGTCAAAAAGACTACTGTCCTTCTGTCGGAGATGTTCTTTTGTCTGTTGAGGGGATTACTCCTTGCTGAGGTCGACGGCAAAGTAGGCACGCTTGCCAGTGGGGAAGACACCCTTGATGTAGAGCACGGGATCCTTGCTCTTCGAAGCCTCCTTCACAGCGTTCTGCAGGTCGTCCATCGTCTTCATCGGCACGTCGTTGGCCGTCTGGATGATGAACTTCTCGGGGATACCGGCATCGCGGATGGCACCCTTGTTCACCTTGCCCACGACGAGACCGTAGTTGATGCCCAGGTCTTTCTTCTCCTGTTCGTTCACCTCGCGGAAGCTGGCACCCAGCACGTCCATGTCAGCAGTCTTGACCACCTTCGTGTTGCCCTGAGCGTTCTTCAGTTCGACGGTAACCGTCTTCTTGTTCTTGTTGCGCAGATAGGTGATGGTCACCTTGTCGCCGGGCTTCTTGTTGCCGAAGAGATACTCCTGCAGCTCAGCCATCTTCGTGACAGGCTTGTTGTCGATGGCGGTGATGACGTCGCCCTCTTTCAGCACGTTGCTAGCCGATCCGTCTTCGTCCACTTTGGCCACGTAGATACCCTCTACGGTTCCGAAATCGGGCACTTCCTTGTTCTGGGCTTTCAGTTCGTCGATATAGTTGTTGACGTCCTTACCCTGGATGCCGAGCAGTGCGCGCTGTACGGTGCCATACTGCTTCAGGTCGTCGACCACTTTATTCATGATGGTGGTGGGGATGGCGAAACCGTAACCGCTGTAAGAACCCGTCTCCGAATAGAGCATAGCGTTGATGCCTACGAGTTCACCGTTGGTGTTGACCAGTGCACCACCCGAGTTGCCGCGGTTGATGGCAGCATCTGTCTGGATGAAGCTCTGCACCGAGCTGCCGCCGCCCATCGAGCGGGCCTTGGCCGAGACGATACCAGCTGTGACGGTTGTTCCGATGCTGAAGGGGTTGCCGATGGCGATGACCCACTCACCGATTTTCAGCTTCTGGCTGTCGGCGATGGTGATGGCCGGCAGATTCTTGCCCGAAACCTTGATGAGGGCGAGGTCGCTGGTGGCATCCGTACCTATGATAGTAGCAGAGAACTCACGGTTGTCGGTCAGGATGACCGTTATCTCGTCGGCACCGTCAACGACGTGGTTGTTCGTCACGATATATCCGTCTTGCGAGATGATGACACCCGAGCCCGAACCCTGGCGCTTCGGGGTCTGCACCTGTCGCTTCTGCTTGCCGCCATTGGGGTTGCCGAACCATCCGAAGGGGTCGAAGAAATCGCCAAACGGATCTTCCACCTCGACGGTCTGAGTCTTTGAGTTGGTGACGACCCTGACGGTCACCACGGAAGGCAGTGCCTTTTCGGCAGCGTAGGTCAGATCAACTGGCTGACCGGGAGCTGCACTTGAGCTAACTAAAGGAACTTGGTTGGCACTTACTTTCATGAAAGCACCAGCCGAAAAAGCGATGGCCACAATGCATGCGGCGTACACCAGATAATTAGATACTTTCTTCATATTTGTCTGAAATGTTTAAATTTGTAATTCCTTCTTTTTGTTGACACATCTGTCAGCGTTGCATGGTGCAAATATAGAGGCAAAAAATGGAAAACTGACAAATTGTCGCTCACATTTGTTGTCTTTTAACACAACAAAACGGCCTGTTAAAGGTCGTTTGCAAGCAAGCGAAAGTTTTTTACATTCGTTGAACATTCCTATTTTTGTCAGTTTTTCATAAAATTTGAAGCTTTTTGTTTATGTTTCGATATGGATAAGGTCGCTCATGATGTCGTCGCTGACGAAGAGGCCCCGGCGTGTCAGATGGAGGCGACCGTCGGTGATGGCGAGCATGCCTCGCTGGATATGCGGTGCGGCATTGGCCATCAGGTAGTCAGCGTATGCTTTGCCAAAGGCGGACAGCATCCTTTCGAGGTGGATGCCGTCGGCTGTGCGTAGGGCTGTGGTGATGAGGTCGTTGTACTTTGTTTCCAGGTCTAAGGTTTCTGTCTCTTCAATAGGGCTCTTGTCCGACTGTATGTCGGCGATATACTGCTTCAGGTCCGACTTGTTCCACCATCGGTGCTCTCCGTCGTAGCTGTGAGCGGCGGCCCCGATGCCCAGATAGGGCGTGGCGTCCCAGTAGCTGCTGTTGTGGTGCGAGCGGTAGGGGCTCGGATGGTCGGCTGTCGTCCGTCGGGCGAAGTTGCTGATTTCGTAGTGTTCGTAGCCAGCTTGCGTCAGCCTGTCAATGAGCGTCTCGTACATCAGTCGGGAATGTTCGTCGTCTTCATCTGTTGGCGTAAAATGGCTATCATCGTCACCCGACGAACTATTCTCTCTCCTCTCTCCTCTTTCCTCTCTCCTCTTTCCTCTCTCCTCTCTCCTCTTTCCCCTTTCCTCTTTCCTCTCTCCTCTTTCCTCTTTCCTCGATAACAAATCGTAGAGCACTGTTCCCTCTTCCACCATGAGCGAATAGGCTGAGATGTGCTCCACGTCGAGGGCGATGGCTTGACGTATATCTTTCTCCCAGTCGGCAAGAGTCTCGCCGGGGAAGCCGAACATCAGGTCGATGCTGATGTTGCGAATGCCTACCTCGCGCAGAAGGCGTATGGCTTCTGCCACCTGTTGTGCATTGTGTCGGCGGTGGAGCCAGCGGAGCCGCTCGTCGTTGAAAGTCTGTGCGCCCAAGCTGACGCGGTTGATGGGCAGACGGCCGATAGCCTTGGCATATTCGGGCGTGATGTCGTCGGGGTTGCACTCGATGGTCACTTCGGCATCGTCGGCCACCCTATATACCTTATATATATATAGGAGCAGGCGGCGGAGCAGGGTGGGGGAGAGTTGCGACGGCGTACCGCCACCTATATAGATAGAACGACACCCACCCCCAAAGAAGGGGTGGGTGTCCATCTCTCGGCATAATGCGTCTACATAGTCGTCCTGCAATCCACTCAATGTGGTAGAGTAGAAGGCGCAATAGATGCACCGGCTCTTACAAAACGGGATATGTATGTAGAGGCCTGCCATCAGTATTACTCCACAACCACGAGCGGAGTGTCTTCCATCACGCTGTCGCCTTCCTTCACCAGCACGGCCTTCACCGTTCCGGCCTTCTCCGACTCCAGGTTGTTGGCCATCTTCATGGCTTCGAGCACGACGAGTGTGTCGCCGGCGCTCACCTGATCGCCTACCTTTACCTTCACCTCGATGATGGTGCCGGGCAGCGGAGCCTTCAGGGCGTTGGAAGTGTCGACGTTGGCAGCACTTGTCTCACCAGCGTTGTCGGCGGGAGCTTCAGAGGCGACACCCGTCTTGATGACCACCTTCTTCTTCTCGGGTTCCGGTTCGCGTTCCATTTCAACTTTGTATTCCTCACCGTTAACAGTGACGTTAGCGATGTTCTCTACGATGTCGCCGATGGCCACTTCGTACTTCGTACCGTTGATGGTATACTTGTATTCTTTCATACTCTGATGTTTTCTTGGATGTTATGTTAAGGGTGAGCCGTCATAGTCAGCATGCGCGAAGCCCAGTCGGTGTGGTGTCCGTGGATAGTGATGATACCCGTCTCCACGTCGTGCACGTTGTTGCCCTGGAACTCGTGAAGAGCCAGTGCGATAGCGGCATACACTTCGTTATTCTTGTTTGCCATACTCTTTCTATTGACTTTGACTTACATTGGGATATTGCCATGCTTCTTAGCGGGCAGCGACTCGCGCTTGGTGGCGAGCTGAGCCAGGGCGCGGCAGATGCGGAAGCGCGTGTTGCGCGGCTCGATGACATCGTCGATGTAGCCGTACTTCGCAGCCTGATAGGGGTTCTGGAAGAGCTCGACATACTCCTCTTCCTTCTCGGCGAGGAACTGCTTCGGGTCTTCGTGGTTCTTGGCTTCCTTGGCGTAGAGCACTGCCACGGCACCAGAGGCACCCATCACGGCAATCTCAGCGTTGGGCCATGCGTAGTTGATGTCGGTGCGGAGCTGCTTACAGCCCATCACGATGTGGCTACCACCGTAGCTCTTACGCAGTGTGACGGTCACCTTGGGCACTGTAGCTTCGCCGAAAGCGTAGAGCAGCTGAGCACCGTGCAGGATGACGGCGTTGTACTCCTGACCTGTTCCAGGCAGGAATCCCGGTACGTCGACAAGCGTCACGATAGGAATATTGAAGGCGTCGCAGAAGCGAACGAAGCGGGCACCCTTACGAGAAGCGTTCACGTCGAGCACACCGGCGTAGGCTGCGGGCTGGTTGGCCACGATACCGACGCTCTGTCCGTTGAAGCGTGCGAAACCGACGATGATGTTCTTGGCAAACTTAGGCTGTACCTCGAAGAACTTGCCGTTGTCGACAATGGCCGAGATGACCTTGTACATATCGTAAGCCTTGTTGGGATCGTCGGGGAGAATCTCGTTCAGAGAGTCTTCCATGCGGTTGATGGGGTCGGTGCACTCGATGCGCGGAGCCTCCTCCATGTTGTTCTGCGGGATATAGCTGAGCAGCTCCTTGATCATCTCGAGAGCCTCTTCCTCAGTCTTAGCTGTGAAGTGGGTGACACCACTCTTCGAAGCGTGCACGCTGGCACCGCCGAGGGTTTCCTGCGTCACATCCTCGCCCGTCACGGTCTTCACCACGGCAGGACCGGTGAGGAACATGTACGATGTGTTCTCCATCATCAGCGTGAAGTCGGTCAGGGCCGGCGAGTAGACAGCACCACCGGCGCAGGGGCCGAAGATACCAGAGATCTGCGGGATGACACCGCTGGCCAGGATGTTGCGCTCGAAGATTTCGGCATAGCCAGCCAGGGCATTGACAGCCTCCTGGATACGAGCACCGCCCGAGTCGTTGATACCGATGACGGGAGCACCCATCTTCATACCGAGGTCCATCACCTTGCAGATCTTCTCAGCCATTGTCTCTGAGAGCGAGCCGCCGTTGACGGTGAAGTCCTGTGCGAAGACATAGACGAGACGACCGTTGATGGTACCCGAACCGGCTACCACGCCGTCGCCGAGGAACTGCTTCTTCTCCATGCCGAAGTTGGTGCAGCGGTGGAGCTTGAACATGTCCACTTCCTCGAAGCTACCTTCGTCGAGCAGCATGTCGATGCGCTCGCGAGCTGTATACTTACCACGTGCGTGCTGCTTCTCGATGGCTTTCTCACCACCTCCAAGGCGAGCCTGCTCGCGCTTGGCAATAAGATTCTTAATCTTTTCCAGTTGTTTACTCATGAGTAATATCTTGTTTTTTTATGACGTTTATACTTTAGTGTTCGCAAAGCTCGGTCAGCACGCCGCAGGTAGATTTCGGGTGGAGGAACGCGATGTTGAGCTGCTCGGCACCCTTGCGCGGAGCTTTGTCGATGAGGCGGATACCCTTGCCGTCGCACTCTGCCAGGGCATTGGCTACACCGTCCTCAATGCAGAAAGCCACGTGGTGTACACCCTTGTTGCCCTTGTCGAGCCACTTCTGGATGGTGCTCTCGGGCGATGTCGGCTCAAGCAGTTCGAGCTTTGTCTCGCCACACTTCAGGAAGGCTGTCTTCACCTTCTGGTCTTCTACTACTTCTACTGCATAGCACTTCAAGCCAAGCACTTCTTCGAAAAACGGCAGTGACTCTTCGATGCTCTGCACTGCAATACCTAAATGTTCAATGTGTGAAATTTTCATTGCTTAAAAAAGTTTGATATGTTTGAAAAGTTATAACTTGCTGCAAAGGTACGCATATTTTTCTTTCCCACCAAGTTATTTCACAATAATAAACAAAAAAACTGGTTTTCGCTTTGTCCGTCGCCATATTTTTCTTACCTTTGCGCCATCATTGTAAATTGTTAATAGGAATGAGTGACTTTAAAGATTTGGTCGGAGGGCGACGCAGCCACCGACTCTATAAAGAAGAAGAACTTAGCGAGGACGACGTGCAGCTCATCCTGCGCGCTGCCCTTTATGCACCATCAGGTCATGGACGTCGCAACTGGCAGTTTGTCGTCGTAGAAGACAAGGCCGACCTCGAGAAGCTGGCTGACTGTAAGGAAAACGGGGCTGCCTTCCTCAAAGGAGCGGCGCTGGCCGTTGCTGTGCTCTGCGATCCGCAAGAGAACGAGTGCTGGCGCGAAGACTGCTCGATAGCCGCCGTGACGATGCAGTATCAGGCAGAAGACTTGGGTGTCGGTTCGTGCTGGGTTCAGATAGCCGAACGCTACCTGAGCGATGGTACGCCGGCAGAGCAGGTGGTACGCGGCATTCTCGACATCCCGGAGCAGATGCGCTGCCTCTGCATCGTGGGCTTCGGTAAGAAGAAACTCAACCTGCTGCCCAACGAGGAGGACGCCCTGAAATGGGAGAATGTGCACGTGGGAAAGTTTTAGAGAATTGAGAATTGAGAATTGATAATTGAGAATTGATAATTGGGAATGGTCATGAAGGTGACGTTGATAGGGGCGGGAAATCTGGCCACCAACCTTGGGAAAGCACTCTCTAAGGCAGGTCATGACATCGTGGAGGTGTACAGCCGGACCATGAGTTCGGCTGAGCCGTTGGCCCATCAGCTGAACGCTCAGGCCATCACCGACCTGCAGAAGGTGAACGCCCTTTCGGACGTGTATATCATTGCGGTGAAGGACAGTGTGCTGGACGAAGTGATAGCGGGTCTGCAGAGAAGTGAGGAACAAGGAGCGCGGAGCAAGAAAACCGTCTACCTACACACGGCGGGAAGCATCTCGATGAATGTCTTCAACGGGCGCTTCGCTCACTACGGCGTGTTGTATCCGATGCAGACATTCTCGAAGGATAGAGAGGTGGCGTTCAAGGATATACCCATCTTCGTAGAGGGTAACGACGATGATTCTTTGAGCCTTTCGAAGCAACTGGCCGAGAGCGTATCAGAGCATGTACAGGAATGTACATCCGAGCAGCGCCGACAACTCCATCTGGCTGCCGTCTTTGCCTGCAACTTCGTCAACCATTGCTATGCGCTCTCGGCCGAACTGCTTGAGCGGCAAGGACTCTCCTTCGACGTGATGCTACCCCTGATAGACGAGACGGCCCGCAAGGTGCACCAGATAGCGCCCCGGCAGGCACAGACCGGACCGGCACTGCGCTACGACGAGAATGTCATTGGAATGCAATCGGCCATGCTCAATGATCTGCCGCTCGTCAAAGAGATTTACGAGAAGATGAGCCGGAGCATCCATTCCTTGCAACATACATAACAGATAGTTTTTTATCCATCATCAATCAATCCAACGGAGTGATCAATTACGACTTAAAGAAAATCAAAGCCATCATCTTCGATGTGGATGGTGTGCTCAGCAGCGAGACCGTCGTCCTCAACAGCGACGGCGAACCCTTGCGCACGGTGAATATCAAAGACGGCTATGCCATACAGCTGGCACAGAAGGTAGGTCTGCGCATCGTCATCATGACGGGCGGATATACCGAGGCGGTGCGGCTACGCTACGAACGGCTTGGCGTCAAAGACATCTATATGCGTTGCGCCGTGAAGCTCAATAGCTACGAGGAGTTCAAACAGAAGAATGGCATCGCCGACGAGGAGATTCTCTACATGGGCGACGATGTCCCCGACTACGAAGTGATGAGTCGCTGCGGATGTCCCTGCTGTCCGGCTGATGCCTGTCCCGACATCAAGGCGGTGAGTCTCTATGTGAGCCACCGCGAAGGCGGCAAAGGCTGTGGGCGCGATGTCATCGAGCAGGTGCTGCGTGCACAGGGAAAGTGGATGGCCGACCGACATGCGTTTGGATGGTGAAAAATTAAAGAATACAAGAATTAAAGAATTAAAAGGGTGATAAGCTAAAAGTGAAGAAGATTATACTTGCATCGAACAGTCCGCGCAGGAAGGAACTGCTGGCAGGACTTGACATAGAGTTTGAAACACGTGTGCTGCCGGGCATCGCTGAGGACTTCCCCGCGACGATGCCTGCTGAAGAGGTGCCCGAATATATTGCGCGTGAAAAGGCTGCCGCCTATCTGCCGACAATGGTCGATGACGAACTGGTCATCACGGCCGATACGGTGGTCATCCTTGATGGCGACATCATCGAGAAGCCCCGTTCGCTCGACGAGGCGAAGCTGATGTTGCACCGCCTGAGCGGAAGGAAGCATCGCGTCGTAACGGGTGTCTGCCTCACGACAACCAGTAGGCAGAAAACATTCTCGGCCAAGACCGACGTCACCTTCTCACCGCTCAGCGACGAAGAAATCGATTACTACGTAGAAAAATACCAGCCTTTGGACAAGGCTGGTGCTTACGGTGTGCAGGAGTGGATAGGCTATGTTGCCGTCACGGCATTAGAGGGAAGCTACTTCAACGTGATGGGCTTCCCCGTGCAACGCGTCTATCAGGAGCTCAAGACCTTCTCCTGAACTCGGCACAGGTAATGGCGGTAGCGATAGCTACATTCAGACTGTCGGCGGTTTCGCGTCCCGGAGGATAGTTGGGGATGAGGAGCCGCCGATTGATATGTTGCGCCACTTCGGGCGAGATGCCGTTGCCCTCGTTGCCCATGACGATGATGCCACCCGGCGAGAGCGTCTGCTCGTAGAGGTTCTCGCCGTCGAGGAAGGTGCCATAGACAGGTGTTTCCTCCGGTAGTGAGGCGAACAAATCAGGAAGGGGGAGATAATGAATATGTACGCGCGCGATGCTGCCCATCGTGGCCTGCACCACCTTCGGGTTGTAGACATCGGCGGTGTCAGGACTACAGAAGATATGCTCGATGCCAAACCAGTCGGCAATGCGGATGATGGTGCCGAGGTTGCCGGGATCCTGAACGCCGTCGAGGGCCAGGTGAAGGTTGTCTTGAGGTACGAGGTGCGCGGTGCGAGGTGCGCGATTGGCTGCTTCGCTCACAGGTGAACAATCTTCGCTCGTGGCGTGTTCCATCGCAAAAAGGCCCATCACTTGCTGTGGATGCTGCAGGAAACTCACCTTGCGCAGTTCATCCTCCGTAACGACCGTATCGTCGTTGCCCGGCTGAATGGCGTGCGAGGCAAACCATTCGGCCGTAGCGATGAGTCGGACGGGAACGCTGACAGCCATCAGGTCGCCTACCACCTTTGGCCCTTCAGCCACGAAGAGCCCTTCCTTCCGCCGCCCTTTCTTTGTTTCAAGCGAGCGTATCAGCTTCTGTAGATTCTTGCTAATGCCCATCAATCTTCAACGTTCAATGTTCAATCTTCAATGTTAAGAATAAGGTATTCAAAAGGCTGCAGCGTGAGCGACTTTTCTAAGGTCAGCTTTTTGCTGGTCATCTCGTCTTCAACCTCATGGCCTACCCATGCTTCCGGTATTGTTACCTCCGACGGCTTGTTCCTGACGTTGACCATCACCAAGAATTTATCTTCCGTATCAGCCTTCTCGAACACCATCACGTCCTTGTCTACATACGGTGTCATCACACCTTTACGCAGGGCTGAATGGTCGTTATACAGGTCGATGAGTTCCTTGTATTCTTTGTATATCTCGGGCTTTGCCGTCCAGTCGACTGCCACATACTTGAAGAAGTTGATAGGCTCGGGGTAGCCCACCTCTTGCGAACCGTATATCAGGGCTCCTCCGTGGGGGAAGATGCTGGCAACGTAGGCTGCCATTGCACCGCGGTCGTTCGTAAACTGAACACAAGGCTCCTTCTCGGTGGCGTGGTCGTGGTTCGTGGTGAAGCGCATCTTCACCTTGCCCGCCGGCAGACTGTCGTATTCTGCCTTGTCGGCTTTGAAGAGTTCCTCGACGGAAGCTCCCTTGAACACCTTCACCAAGACGTCTTTATAGTCCCAGCCGTAGTTCATGTCGAAGCCTCCGATGGTGAAGTTGTCCGAACGCTTTCCCTCTGCGAGCATCACGATGCGACGGTTGCCGGCAGCCTGACGCAGCGTGTCGATGGCCTCTTTCCAGAAGTCGGCAGGCACACCGTCGGCTACATCGCAGCGGAAGCCGTCGATACCCATGTCTACAATCCAGTATTTCATGGCGTCGATCATTGCCTTTCGCATATCGGCGTTGTCGTAGTTCAGGTCGGCCACATCATACCAGTCCCAGGGTCTGGGGTGGATGATGGTGTCGGTCTTCTCGTCGTGGGTATACCAGTCGGGATGCTCTTTCACCCAGGGATGGTCCCAGGCCGTGTGGTTGGCCACCCAGTCGAGAATGATGCCCATGCCATGCTCGTGGCAGGTGGCGACAAGGTTTTTGAAGTCTTCGTTGGTGCCAAACTCTGGTGCAATGGCCTTATAGTTGCTGATGCAGTAGGGCGAGTTCTTGCCCTTCTCGATGCCGATAGGATAGATAGGCATCACCCACATCACGTTGACGCCCAGCTCGCGGATAGAGTCGATGCGGGCAGCCACAGCGTTGAGCGAGTTCTGCGGTGCAAAGACGCGCGGGTTCACTTGATACATGGCGATGTCTTCTACTGCGGGCAGCTGGAAAGCCTCTTCCTTCGGCTCCTGTGCAGGCTTGCAAGCCACGATGGTGGCTGCGATGCCGATGATGAATAACAGTTTCTTCATAATTCGGTAGATGTTTGATGTCGTTTGTTATCAGACCGCAAAGTTACAACAATCCGTTGATATAATCCGAAGCCGTTAGTTTTTCTTAACTAAAAAAAACTTCACTCAAAACAGGGGCTTGCTTCGGCATAAGAAGCAAGCCCCTGGCAATGGTTGATTTCAGCATTGAAGGCTGAAAACAGTCTTGTTCACAAAGCGTAGCGCCTATTCCTTGATGTTCGGTTCCTCAAGGCCGAGACCCTTCTTCTTGTCCACCACCTTCAGCACGAGACCGAGGATGAGGGCGGCCACACCGAGGCTGGCCAGCATCACGAGCGGAGCGGTGTAGTCGAACTGTGTCGGATCGGTAACGCCCGGGTTGGTCTTGTCGAGCACCTTACCGATGAGCAGCGGGAAGAGCCAGAGGCCGATGTTCTGAATCCAGAAGATCAGGGCATAAGCCGAACCGATCACCTTGGCGTCGACGAGCTTCGGCACGCTGGGCCACAGCGAAGCGGGCACGAGCGAGAACGACGAACCGAGCACCAGGATGGTGATGTAGGCGATGACGATGCCGCCGACGGCACTGCCCTTGAACATCGGCAGGACGAAGGCAAACGTCAGGTGGCAGGCGATGAGCAGCAAAGAGCCCAGCACGAGCATCGAGGCTGCCTTACCCTTGTGGTCGACAAAGCTGCCGAGAATCGGCGTGATGAGCACGGCCAGCAGGGGGAACACGGCGAAGATCGACTCGGCCGACTGGCGCATGTAGCCCATGTAGCAGTAGGTGATGAGGGCGATGATCGAGACGGCCAGCAGTCCGTATTTCGGACCGGCCTTCTTCTGGAAGTTGCTGGCGAAGCCGGCAGCGGCAACGAGCAGCATGATGACATACTGAACGATGGTCACCGAGGGGCTTGCCCAGAACGAATCGCTGGCAGGCTCTGTCAGCGTCAGGTTGCACTGCAGCATGTTGACGGCATACTTCTGGAATGGGAAGATGGCCGAATAGTAGAGCACGCAGAGCAGGGCGACAATCCAGAAACCGCTGTCGGTAAGAATCTTGCCCAGGTCGCTAATCTTGAACGGATCGTCTTTCTCTTCGGCCTCACCGGTCTGTGCGTCGAGCTTCTTGTCCATGAAGAAGTAGACAACGAACATGATCAGGGCGATGCAGAGCAGCACAACACCGAAAGCCACCGAACGGCTCACGCTCACCTCGCCGCCAAGCTTGGCGAAGAAGGGCGAGAAGATCATACAGGTGGCTACACCCAGACGGGCCAGAGCCATCTCACTGCCCATAGCCAGGGCCATCTCACGACCCTTGAACCACTTCACGATACCGCGGCTCACGGTGATGCCTGCCATCTCGCAGCCACAACCGAAAATCATGAAACCGCAGGCAGCCACCTTGGCCGAAGCGGGCATGCCCTCATAGAAGGGGCTGACGCCCAGTTCGTCGAAGCCGGGGATGTAGTTCAGGTTGTTGGTGAACCACGTTTCCAGTCCGCTGCCGGTGAAAGCATCGCTGACGGCGTACCACTTGATCAGGGCACCGACGAGCATCACGGCACCCGACAGAACGGCTGTGAAGCGCACACCCATCTTGTCGAGGATGATACCGGCGAAGATGAGGAAGAACACGAAGACATTGAGGAACACCTCAGCGCCTTGCATCGTTCCGAAGGCAGAAGAGTCCCATCCGCGTGTTTCCTGCATGAGGTCCTTGATGGGCGAGAGTATATCCATGAAGATATACGAACAGAACATGGCCAGAGCCAAGAGCAAGAGAGCGGTCCAGCGCATGGCTGCCGAGTCTCTCAGCGTTTTTTGAATTGCTTGTGACATCTTTTTTATTATTTAATTCTTGAATTTTTCCAATTCTTTAATTCTCTAATTCTATAGTTTTTTAATTTTTCTTCAGCCAGCGGTCGAGCCAGTTGAAGTAGGTGCGTTGCCAGAGAATGCCGTTCTGCGGCTTCAGCACCCAGTGGTTCTCGTCGGGGAAGATGAGCAGCTCGGCCGGTATGCCACGCATGCGAGCGGCATTGAAGGCCGACATGCCCTGAGTGGCATTGATGCGATAGTCCAGCTCGCCGTGGATGCAGAGGATGGGCGTGTCCCACTTGTCGACGAAGCGATGGGGCGAGTTCTCGTAGGTGCGCTTGGCGTTGAGCGTCAGGTCTTTGTTCCAGTAGGCATCGTCATACTCCCAGTTCGAGAACCAGTTCTCCTCTGTCTCGGTATACATAGCCTCGAGGTTGAAGGCGCCGTCGTGGGCAATGAAGCACTTGAAGCGTCCCTCGTGATGACCGGCCAGGTAGTAGACGGAGAATCCGCCGAACGATGCACCCACGGCACCCAGGCGATCCTTGTCGACGTAGGGCAGGTTCTCTACGGCATCGTCGATGGCCGTCAGATAGTCTTTCATGCACTGGCCCGTCCAGTCGCCGGAAATTTCCTCCAGCCACTCATGACCGAAGCCGGGCAGACCGTGACGGTTGGGAGCGATGACGACGTAGCCCTGCGAGGCCATGATCATGAAGTTCCAACGGTAGCTCCAGAACTGGCTGACGGGGCTCTGCGGTCCGCCTTCGCAGAAGAGCAGGGTGGGGTACTTCTTGTTCGGGTCGAAGTGTGGCGGCTTGATCACCCAGTAGAGCATCTGGTTGCCGTCGGTGGTCTTCACCCAGCGCTCCTCCGACGAGCCAGCTGCCAGCTGGTCGAAGATGTGCTTGTTCTCCTGTGTTATCTGCACGATGGCCGTCTTCTCAGGCTTCTTCGAGTTGGGCGTAATCAGGTAGAGGTCGGCAGCATGCATATAGTCGTGACGCTCGGCAATGATGCGCTTGCCGTCGCCCAGCATCTGCAGCGAACCGAAGTCGGCACAGAAGCTGGTGAGCTGCTTCACCTCGTTCTTCCAGTTGACGGAGTACATGTTCTCCGTAGCATGCCACACACCGATGAAGTAGATGAAGGCATCCTTCTGGTTGTCGCTCCAGCAGAAGTCGTCGACGTTGGAGTCGAACTGCTCGGCCAGGTATTTCTTCTCGCCCGTAGCCAGGTTGCACACCACGAGGTGCTGCGTGTCGGCCTCATAGCCGTCGCGGGCCATCGAGAGCCAGGCCACATACTTGCCGTCGGGCGAGAACTTCGGGTTCTGGTCGTAGCCGGGGAAGTTCTTCAGGTTCTCCGGACGGTTGACGGGCTGGTCTTTGAGCGACTTCGTGCCGTCGTAGGCCGGTGCCTTATAGCCGGCGGGCTTGCAGAGGTTGACGGTCTCGCGCGTACTTATAGAATAAAGGAAGATGTCCGAGTCGGTCGAGAAGCTGTAGTCGCGTCCCGTCTTCTTGCGGCAGGTGTATGCAATCTGCTTGGAGTCCTTGCTCCAGTCGAGCTGCTCGATGCCTCCGAAGGGTTCCATCGGGCATTCGTAGGGCTCGCCCTCCAGGATGTCGACGAGGTCGTTGCTCATCGTATATTGGCCGTCGGCCATCTCTACGCTGCCCACAAAGGGGTGCTGTATCGACTCCACGTAGTGGTCCCAGTGGCGATACATCAGGTCGGTGACGCGCCGACCGGTAGCCTTTGGCAGGTCGTCCGGGTTCTTCTGGATAATCTTGTTGAACGGCATCGACTTCAGGATAATCACTTTCTGGGCATCGGGCGAGAACTTGAAGCCCTCGACGGCTCCGTCGGTCTTCGTCACCTGATGGCGGTTCTGTCCGTCGGCAGTCATCGTCCAAATCTCACCTCCCGTGATGAAGGCTATCTGCCCGCCAACCCAAGCCGGGTCGGTCTCGTTCTTGGCCGATGTGGTGAGCAGCTTCTGCCCCGTTCCGTCGGCATTCATGATGTAGAGCACGTGGTGGCTCTTGTTCTCCTTCACGCTGTAGTAACCCACCTGATAGACCACCTTCTGTCCGTCGGGCGAGGGTGCATAGGCGCTGATACGTCCCATGGCCCACAAGGCTTCAGGCGTCATCAGGTCGCTCTTCAGCTGGATGTTCTGCTTACCGATGTTCACTGTGTTTTGTGCATTTGCGTGGGTGCTGCCCAATGTCAGCAGGGCTGCAACTCCGAGTGTTACGATTCTGTTCATATTTATTAAGGTGTAATTTTGCTGCAAAGTTACAAAGAAGTATGCGAATTGACAAGAAAAAGCGAAAGATTTTTATTTTTTATGCGAAACTCGCCGTCTGTGAAGTTTCTCCGTGAAAGCGGCCGACACCTCACCAAAATGCGCGAAAACCCTTTGTACACGGGACTTCTGAATGGTGAGGTGTTCGCCAAACATCTCACCAGACACCTCACCAGACGCCCCACCAGACACCCCACCATCTGGGTGATGGGTGATGGGTGTTGGGTGTTGATGGTTACTATGTGTAGGAGGCGACGCTTCCTTGCGTCGCAACAGCGCATAAGAGGAACATGTGGCAGGTGTCACGCAAGGAAGCGTGACCTCCTACGTTAGCGCCATTGTAGGGGCGGAACAGCGTTTCCGCCCGCAACAGCGCATAGGCAGCAATGTAGGAGGCGACGCTATTCTTTGCAAGCAAAGCGTCCCAAGGGCCGAGCGCCCGAGCTACGCTCGCCTACCCATAGCCTTTCCCAGCGTAGCAACAACGCATAAGAGTCAATGAATGGTGGGGTCTCTGGTGAGGTCTTTGGTGAGGTGATAAAGAAACACCTCACCATCTGGAAGGCCGATAAACAGTAGGCTTTGGGGCATTTTGGTGAGGTGTTGACCTATTTCCAGCGAAACCTTTTCTGTCCACGCCGTGCAGCTCGTAGCGATAGTCAGCACCTGTGTCGCCGAAGCCTCCCAAGTCGGTCGCGGACTATCTCCGACCACGTCAGAGACTATCACTGAGCAGGTCAGAGACTATCACTGAGCATGTCAGAGACTATCCCTGATGCAGTCATCAACCATCTCTTTGTAGGAGGCGACGCTTCCCAGCGTCGCAACAGCGCATAAACAACACGCACGTGGCAGGTGTCACGCAAGGAAGCGTGACCTCCGACGTTAGCACATAGGTGGCAGGGTAGGAGGCGACGCTTCTCCTGTTCAGCCCAATTTATAATTCGGCTGGTGCGAATGTATGCATTTGCAATGCGTAGTTCTGTTTTTTCGCATTCTTGCTCTGGCATGCGGCATAGCTGAGCGACCAATGCTTTCACTCGCAGCGGGCTAATTCTTGCTCTGGCAAGCGACCAAAGGTCGAGCGTCAAATTCGCCCGAACGTAGGTGTATTTCCCCCGGCGGCTTTTAATGCCGCCGGGAATAAATAGAATAAATTCAATTAATCTAAAACGGTCGCATTCGCTCCCTTTATTCTGAAACGGGGCGAACGGACCGACCGTAGCCACGGTAGCTGCTGCTCCAGTCCGCGCCGCCGCTGCCGAAGCCCAGGGCGTATGCGTCGTAGCTGAAGCTCGAAGCGAGCGTGCCTGACCAGTAGCAGCCGTACGAGCCCTCGTCGCTGAGCGAGTCGTCCCAACGGCTGCCTGCCGCAGGCAAAAAGATTGAGTTGCCGTTGGATCCTGTGAACTTTCGCCCGTTCACACCATTCACTTGGGTCCATACGGAAGAGCAGTTATCCAATAGAGACTTTATCTGTTCCAGAGACGGCATCCGCCAGGGAGCCCCCCAGTTGGCGGTGGCGGCATCATAACCAGTTCCGCTGATGTTATCGCCTATATAAATATATCCTTGATCTTCGTTATAATACGAATAAGTATCACTACCATAATAGCTCTTTTCACTGGTCTCACCCCATGCGTAATAACCACCATACTCTCCGGGTGATGAAGCCCCCACGTTGCAGCAGGCCCACTTTGTGCCATCGGGCAGGCCGAGGTCAATCATGTGTGGATGGTTGCCGTCGGGGCAAAGTGGAACTTCCTTCTTCAGTTCTATCTTCGGAGTGGCAGGCATGGTGTAGCCAAGAATGCCTACGGTGGGTTGGGCATAGAGCGTCTTGCCACCGTCGAGGTCGGCGACGCTGAATGTCTGCGTGCCGCTGTATTCTCGTGAGCTGTAACCAATGGTCTTGTTCAGTACGACAGCTTTGTCTTCGTCGCTTACCTGCAGTCCGACCTCAACGGGAAGTAACAGCTTGCGCTCTGTGGTATAGGAGACGATGTCGCCCTGCTTGTCGTACTTCATGTTCTGGAAAAGGGGCAGAATATAGCGATTGTCACCCCACTGCTTTTCGGCACCGAACGTTCGCTTGATGACGGCCTTGCCCTCCTCCGTGTTGTGTGCATCGTATTTAGCAAAGAGGTTGGCGTTGCCGTAGAGTGTCAACGAATAAGGGATGGTGGTGCGGCAGTAGCTGTCCTTCATCGCTCCGTAGAAGCCCTCATCCTTCATCCGTGTAGCATCGAAAGTGAAGTTAATATACTCCTTCACCCCAACCTTGCCGTTTACACCGAAACCCATCTTCGTGCCGTTGAAAGAGAAGAAAATCTTCGGCATCAGCCCCACCTCGGCACTTCCCTCCATGTTAAGCTTGGAAACATCGGTTCCGACATCGTTGCTGCCATTGTGCGAGAAAGACCAACGACCTTCGGTGTAGGCAAACTTCAAGTTGTCAGTGCGGTTAAAGTGACCGCTGTAGTTTAGCTCTACCTTGCCTTTCTCCTCGAAATAGCCGAACAGGCTCAGTTTGGGTTCTATCCATATAAAACTCAGTGGTGCAGGCAGTGGCACCTTGCCAGCCGTGATGGTGGGACCGAATTGTACGGATGCGGGCGAAATACTGGCCGAACTCTCTGCCTCGAAGTCGATAGTTGTGTTTATCTCGTTGGTCACGTCTACGCTGAAATAGAGCGGCGTAGTCCATGTCTTGCTGATGGTAATGGTCATGGTGGTCTTGTCGCCAGCTCCCAGTGTGGTAGTTGTTCCGCTATAGGGAATGGTCTTTTCCCAATGCTTGTCCCAGAGAATCTTGGTGAACGACTTGTTTATCCGCTGAACATCACCTTTGGCGTCGTTTGTTTCTTCTTCATAGCCAACCTGCTCGTACACCATAATCTGGTCGATGACATCGTCGAGCGATGCCTGTTCGCAGATATAGTAATAGCCGTCGGCCTTCTTGTCGATTCCTATGATGCGGGCGATGATACCGTCAGGGAAGCTCGTGCAGTCATAATCGGCAACGGCGATGTTACCTGTGCGAGGCCGCATGTCGTCGGGCGTGTCGAGCTTCATGGTGAACGACACCGTGTCACCTGTTAATATATAAGGTACATGAGCGGCAGTCAGACGGTAGACATCCTTATTGATGATGGTCTCTGGTTTTCTGAGGCTGACACTGTCTATCGATGCAAGTGGAATCTGGTAAGTGCTGTCCTTGGTATAGATAAGTTGCATGTAGAGATTGTCGTGGTAGCGACCGCTATCGTCGTAGTAGGAATAGGCGATGCTGTCAACGTCTTCACGCAGGAAGGCAATTACCGTCCCGTTGTTGCGATAGACAAAGAATGAGTTGCCGTCAGAGGCCGACTGTGCGAATCCCGTCATTGTACTCAATATGAGCATTGTTGTGAGTAGCAGCTTTTTCATTTCACGGAGAGTTTTGAGGTTTTACCATTGACGGAAAGGATATAGATTCCTTGTGGAATGCTTGAGAGGGAAAGACAGAGTCGCGAGCCTGCCTGGCGGATGTTGACGGGAAGAATCTTGCCGTCGGAACTGTAGAGCAGGATCTTGTCAGGTGTCAGCTGACCGCTGAAGTACAGGTTCTCGCCTTCTTGACGATAGGAAGCCTCGTCCTGAATGCTGTTGACTTCGGTAGCTATGGGAATGCCGCTGTAGGTGAAGCGGACGACATCCGAAGCAGGAAACTCCAACGACTGGACGGGCGAAGTGACGCGCACCACGTCGCTGCCGAAGATGATTTGCGGGCGGGTGTAGAGCTGCACGGTGGTCTCAGTGCCGTCTGCCATCCAGATGTGAAGCGTCTCCACCTCGTCGCCCCATCCTTGAATTGAAAAGAACAAGGAAATGCCTAAAGCAAGTATACTTTTGATTTTCATGTTATTTAATACGATATGAAAAAGGATCTATATCCAACGAAGTACAGATGGGAGCGACGCGCCATTCCGTTTGGTTTGTAG
>CAMORS010000026.1 GCA_946624005.1 uncultured Prevotella sp.
TGATGCTTGGTTTATTTCCTCACAACCTTCTTTCCGTTCATGATGTAAATGCCCTTGGCGGGATTGTCGATGCGTACGCCTTGGAGGTTGTACCATACTTCATCCTGTGCTTTTCCGCTTTCCTCAGGCATTGCGTTGATGCTGGTGGGAATGACGTACTCCTTGTAGGTGAAGTAGCCAGGAGCGTCTGGGCCGCCATCGATGCGAGCATATTTCGACCATTGAGGGTCAGAAATTGCATCGTATCTTGTTCCTGCTCCTCCTTCTAAATTTACACAACGACTAAAAATATTCGTATTTCTGATATGATCGGTGTTCCATCTTTCACTTACATAAATCGTTTTCAGATTTGTACAGCCAAAAAACATATCATCAAATTCTTTAAGACTTGATGTATTGAAGCTGCTTAAGTCTAGTTCTTTCAGCGATTCACAGTTTCTAAACATGTAATTTGTCTTCATAACATTTTGAGTATTAAAATTGGTGACATAGAGATTTGTCAAAGAAGAACATCCGTCAAACATATAATTCATGTCATATACATTCTCTGTATTAAAGGTACTGAGATTTAACGATTTTAGATTTTTACACGAACAGAACATCATATACATGTCTTCAACCTTTGAGGTGTTAAAATTGCTTAAGTCAATCTCTGTAAATGTACAACCACTAAACATGTGGCTCATGTTATCGACGTTACTTGTATTAAAACTGCTAACGTTAAGAGCAGGAACAGATTTGCAACCGCTAAACATAGACGCCATGTCTTCCACTTTAGCCGTATTGAAATGACTCACATCCAGTGTACTTACAGCTTCACAACCTAAAAACATGCCTCGCATATCCCTTACATTTGATGTGTCGAAGTTCTTTACATCGATAACTGACAAAGAGCTGCAACCTCCAAACATATATCTCATTCCATCCACCTTAGAGGTGTTAAAATGGCTGACGTCGAGCGTGGGAAGGACGGTGCATCCCTTAAACATTTCCGACATGCTATGAACATTTTCTGTGTTAAACCCACTAACATCAAGGTTTATTAATTTATGGCAATCTGAAAACATATTAGACATATATTTTACGTTTGATGTATTGAATTTATTGACTGGTATTGATTGTATATTATTGCAGGAAGCAAACATTAAATCCATGTCTTCAACTTTTGATGTGTTAAAACCACTACAATCTAATTCTTGAATTTTGCTACAGCCTTCAAACATGCTTCTCATGTCTATCACCTCTTCTGTGTTTAGATTTTTTAAATTCTCGAATTTTTCTATGTTATTACATAGATAGAACCAGTAATTAGCCCTGATAGGACGGTAATCAGAAAAAGATGAATCAAAATCTACCTTTTTGATTTCTTCTCTTTTCCTATACCATTCTGGGTACTGCCCATCTCGTCCTGGCTGATAGGATTCATTAGGAATACCATATAAAGTACCCTCTCTGCAACCTTTATTGTCGTCATAATAGAAAGTCAGGGTTCCCTCGTCATCAAGAACGGCGTATGGCTCTGATGCGGCTGATTCACTGTCACCCGTCAGATAACCCGGCGCACACATACCACCGTCGATGCAGGCATACTCATGGTCGGTGTGGTTCCTGTCGTATTTTGTACCTTTACCTCCCACAAGGTATCCACTTCCCGAGAACATATAAAGGCTGCTCGTTACACTCTCTGTGCTCCATTTGTCACTAACGTAAATGGTTTTCAGTTTCGTTGATTCGAACATCGTGTTCATGTCTGTTACATTCTTCGTGTCGAAGCTCCGCAGGTCTAACTCTGTAGCAGGACTCATGTGGAACATGTGCTGCATGTCAACAACCTTGCTCGTGTTGAACGTGCTGACATTGAGGTTCGACAAAGAGGTACAGTAGCATACAAGGAAACTCATGTCTGTGACATTGCTTGTGTCAAAACTGCTCAGGTCAAGGTTGTTCAGCTTGTCGCAGAAGCGGAACATCTCAGTCATTGTGGTGACTTGAGAGGTGTTCAGGTTGGAGATGCCTTCAATAGTAAGCATGTTGGCAAAATTGTAGAACCATCTGGCTGTACTTGTCGGACGGAAGGCAGCAAAGGATGGGTCAATCACGGCCTTGACCACTTCCTTTCGACGGTGAAACCATATAGGTTTCCCATTTATTCCATCATACTTGTTAATAGGGTATTTTAAACCCTGTCGGCTGTTCACCTTGTTATCGTAAAAGAAAGTTAAGACGAAATTGTTCAGCACGCAGTAAGCGCGTGTCTTACCTGTATTGTCGACAAGCTGTCCCATGGTGTCAGCCGTCAGGAGGCCGGGATTGTTGGGGCCACCGTCGATGTGGGCATAGGATCCATCAACGCCTCCATTTTCTTTTAAGGTCGTCCCGAGTCCGCCAACGAGACTGCTGCATCCCATGAACATAGCTGTGCTAAAAATAGAAGAATTAAAATTCCATTTTTCAGAAACGACGATAGTTTTAAGTTTACTACAGAAATAAAACATATATGATGCATTTTTCAGACTTGTCAATTCGAAGCTTCCTAAGTAAAGACTGTCAATAGCGGAACATTCCCTAAACATAGCTTCCATATCTTTGACATTTCTGGTGTCAAATCCGCTTAGGTCTAGTTCTTTCAACTTAGTACAACCCTTAAACATTAATTGCATGTCTTCTACAAGACTGGTGTCAAAACAACTTACATCGATTGAAGAAAGGCCAACTTCACAAAACATGTAAGACATGTCGCGTACTTTGCTTGTGTCGAAGTCGCTGATGTTTAAGGATGCAAGTCTGCTACAATGACCAAACATCATGTGCATATTTGTGACATTTTTAGTATTCATTCCTGACAAGTCAAGAGTCGTTAGTGATGAGCAACCATAAAACATATACGACATGTCATTTACAACTTCTGTATTCAGATTCTTAATGCTGTCAACAGATACCAGTTTGTCGCACTTATAGAACCAATATGCAGTGCTTGTTGGACGTGCATCTGCGAAAGAAGAGGAGAAAACTACGTGAGCTATTCCTGCTTCTCTCCATTCAGGGAGGTGATCGTTCCCGGGTTCCGATATGTATTCGTCTTTAACATGATAGTATGTGTGTTCGTTGTCACCCACCGGAAAAACAAAAGTTCCATTTGAATAGCAAAATGTTAACGTGTCGTTGCTTTGCACGGCATACATGGTGTCGGCATGAAGCTTCACCGGCATCAAGAAAGCCAGCGAAAGGAACAATAGCAAAAGATTTCTTTTCATTTTAACTGAGCATTTATTAAATTATTGAATTTTTGTCGGACTGAATGTAAGGAGACTTCTGTCTCATTGTGGAGCAAATTTAAGGAAATTTATTTAGCTAACCAAATATTTGTGATTCATTTTATGTAATGTAGCCGTCAAACTCCAGCTCAAGCTGTATCCAGCGGGGATGACCGTCTACGGTGCCACTTCTATGGTTGGAAACACCTAACCCGATGAGGCGGATGGGATGAGAGGTGTATTCCACCTGTTGCATCAGCTGTTTGGCTAAAGGGAGAAGGTCGTCCTTCGTACGGAGGACGTGGTCGACAGTAATGCTGCGGGTGATCTGCTTGAAGTCAAGAAACTTGACTTTCAGCGTCAGCGTCCTGCCCTCGAAAGTGGCCTTGGCGATGCGTCGTTCCAACTCGACAGCGGCATGGTACAGCTCGATGGTGACAGCGGCATCCGTGCTGATGTCATGGGCGAAGGTGCGCTCACAGCTGACGGACTTGCGCTCCCATTCAGAAATGACAGGTCGGTTGTCGATGCCTCTGGCGAAGTCATAGAAAAGCTTGCCCGTCTTACCGAATACCTGATTGAGTCGGGAAAGGGGGACCTGACGCAGGTCTCCACCCGTGAAGATGCCCATGCGGTGCATCTTGTCGGCGGTTTTCTGTCCTACTCCCCAAATCTTCTCAACCTTCAGCTTGGAGATGAAGTCAAGGGCTCTGTCAGGATGGATGACGGTAAGCCCGTCAGGCTTGCGCCAGTCGGAGGCAATCTTCGCTAAGAACTTGCAGTAGCTGACACCAGCGGAAGCGGTAAGACCCGTTGTGTCAAGGATGCGCTGCTTGATTTCTTTGGCGATGTCAACACCTAATGCGATGCCGGGCTTGTTTTCTGTAACGTCAAGAAATGCTTCGTCGAGGGAGATGGGTTCGATAAGGTCGGTGTAGTCGTGGAAGATGTCATGAAGCTGTGCTGACACTTCCTTGTATCGCTGGAAGTGAGGCTCTACGATGATGAGCTGTGGACAAAGGCGCTTGGCAACCTGTATGGACTGGGCTGAATGGACACCAAAGCGGCGTGCCTCATAGCTGGCGGTGGACACAACACCACGCTCCGCATCGTAGCCCACGGCAATGGGCTTGCCCTTCAGTTCAGGGTTGTCGCGCTGTTCTACGGCAGCATAGAACTGGTCCATGTCCACATGAATAATCTTCATATCAAAAAACGCTGAACTCTTCTTTTATATGATATTACGAAAAGTCCAGCGTTGATAAGTTTTTTTTGAACGAATAGGTCGACTTCTACGTTCGTGCCTACATTTAATAGCTGCGGGCGATGATGACGCGATGCTTGGCGGGCTTGCCGCTCACCATGTCGATGCCAGGAGTCTGTTCGGCGTCGAAGGGCACGCAGCGGATGGTAGCCTGCGTCTCTTCCTTGATCTTTGCTTCCGTCTCGGCTGTGCCGTCCCAATGACAGAGGAAGAATCCGCCCTGCTTGATGCGCTCCTTAAACTCGTCGTAGTTGTCGCATTCGTAGATACGGCTGTCGCGATATTCCTTGGCTTTGCGGAAGATGTTCTGCTGGATGTCTTCCAGCAGCTGCTCGACATACTCGGCGATGCCTTCGAGGGGGCGTGTCTCCTTCTCGAGTGTGTCGCGGCGCATCACCTCGATGGTGCCGTTCTCCAAGTCGCGAGCACCGAGAACGAGACGTACGGGGACACCCTTCAGCTCGTAGTCGGCAAACTTGAATCCCGGACGCTTGTTGTCGGCATTGTCGAACTTCACGCTGATGCCAGCCTTGCGCAGGGCAGCCATGATGGGCTCCACCTCCTTGTTGACCAGTTCCATCTGTTCGGGCTTGGTGGCAATGGGGATGATGACCACCTGGATGGGTGCCAGACGCGGCGGCAGGACGAGTCCGTTGTCGTCGCTATGGGTCATGATGAGTGCTCCGATGAGTCGTGTCGACACACCCCATGATGTAGCCCATACGTATTCGGGCTTGTTCTCCTTATTAAGATAGGTGACGTCGAAGGCTTTGGCGAAGTTCTGACCCAGGAAGTGCGATGTGCCGCTCTGCAGGGCCTTGCCGTCTTGCATCATGGCCTCGATGGTGTAGGTGTCGAGAGCACCGGCGAAACGCTCCGTCTCGCTCTTCACACCCTGAATCACGGGGACAGCCATCCACTCTTCGGCAAACTTGGCGTAGACTTTCAGCATGCGCATAGCTTCTTCTTCGGCCTCCTGCTTGGTGGCGTGGGCCGTGTGGCCTTCCTGCCAGAGGAACTCGCTGGTGCGGAGGAAGGGACGTGTGCGCATCTCCCAGCGCATGACGTTGCACCACTGGTTGCACATCAGGGGCAGGTCGCGCCACGAGTGAATCCAGTTCTTGTAGGTGTTCCAGATGATGGTCTCCGATGTAGGACGAACGATGAGCTCTTCCTCCAGACGGGCAGCGGGGTCAACCTCTACGCCACTCTTGTCTTCCTTGGCGCGCAGACGGTAGTGAGTCACCACGGCGCACTCTTTGGCAAAGCCTTCCACATGCTCTGCCTCGCGAGAGAGGAACGACTTCGGGATGAGCAGGGGGAAGTAGGCGTTCTGGGCACCTGTCTCCTTGAACATCTTGTCCAACTGTGCCTGCATCTTCTCCCAGATGGCATAGCCGTAGGGCTTGATGACCATGCAACCACGTACTGCCGACTGCTCTGCGAGGTCGGCCTTGACGACCAAGTCGTTGTACCACTGACTGTAGTTGTCAGCGCGCTTGGTCATTTCTTTCAGTTCTTTTGCCATAATTGTATGAGTGTTTTGTTATGTTGCAATTAAAACTCCTCCTCTAAGATTCTTTCTCCGCTTTGTTTGAAAAAGCGTCTCCCATCATCGCCGAGCAGGAGGGGGTAGGGGTGTTGATTCTTCCGTCTACCCTTTTCGCGGTGCAAAGGTACTGCTTTTTTGTGGTTTAGGCAAGCATTATGGCAAAAAAAAGGAAATCCCCGGGTCGCCTTTGTGCGTTTCGGGGATTTTCTTCTTCTCGGTTCTTACTTCTCCGCCCCCAATGGTGAGGTGTCTGGTGAGGTGTTTGGTGAGGTGTTGGACAAACACCTCACCATCCGAAACCCTCTGTAGCAAAGGGATTCCAGGCATTTTGGTGAGATGTTGGGTACTTAATAAAAAATCTTCGTCGGTGAAACAATTGGGCGAAAATTGTCGGAAACTTGTGAAAGATGGTCTCTGATGTCGTCATTGATAGTCTCTGATGTTGTCATTGATGGTCTCTGATGTCGTCATTGATGGTCTCTGATGTCGTCATTGATGGTCTCTGATGTCGTCATTGATGGCATACGACAGGGTGAAATGTCATGTCTTTACAGCCTTTTTCCTTTGGGCGAACGACCGGCAAAGAGGCTGACAAGGAAGCCGACGAGGAAGATGGCTGTCGTGCCCAACACGATGGCGAGGTATTCGTGCAGATGAATGCCCGGAAGGTTGAGCGTTGAGGCAAGCGATATCCAGCCGATGACGATGACGCCACAACCGACACCGAGCAAGGCTCCCTTGCGGCTGACGCGCTTCATCCAAGGCAGGCCCAGCAAGAACAGCCCCAACATGCCTCCGCTGAAGATGCTCGAGAGCTTCCACCAAGCGTCGATGATGCTCTCAACGCTGAGCATCAGCACGGCAACGATGGCACCTAATACTCCCAGCAGCAGGCTCGACAGACGGAGAATCGTCATCTCGCGCTGCTGGCTCTTCGAAGGAAAGAAGTCGCTCAGCATGATGGTCGCCCCGCTGCTCACACTTGTGGAAACGGTGCTCATGCCTGCCGCGAAGATGCTGGCTATCAGCAGTCCACGCACACCGACGGGCAGTTTAGATACAATGAAATACGGGAAGACGTAGTCGGGCTTGGCAGCGATTGCGTCGGGCAGCATGCCTACCTTATTATAATAGGTATAAAGGGCTGTGCCGATGAGGAAGAAGATGGCCGAAACGGGGATGAACAGCCATCCGCCGAATAGGGCCGAGAAGCGTGCATCGCGGAGGCTGCGCGCCGTATGGTAGCGCTGCACATAGTTCTGGTCGATACCGTAGTTCTGCAGGTTGATGAAGATGCCGTAGACCAGGCATACCCAGAAGGTGGAGGTGGTGAGGTCGGTTGTGAAGGCGCCCAACGAGAACTTGTTGCCCTCTGGTGCGTTGGCGGCGATGGAGAACACCTGCATGGGGCCTTCGGGCATGGAGAACAGCAGTACCCCGAGACACATCAAAGCACCCCCGATGAGCAGGATGCCCTGAATGGCATCCACCCAGATGACGGCGCGAATGCCACCCAGCATGGCGTAGGCCACGACGGCCAACGATGTGGCGATGATGACGGCGTGCATGTTCCATCCCATCAGGATGTGCATCGGAACGGCCAGCAAGTAGAGGATGCTGCCCATGCGGGCTATCTGAGTGAGCAGGTAGCACGTCGATGCATAGAGCCGCGCCCATCGGCCGAAGCGTTCTTCCAGGAAGGCATAGGCCGAGACGTTGCCGCTTCGTCGGTAGAACGGCACGAAATAGCGGGCTGCAAAGAAGGAGGCGATGGGGATGGAGAAGGAGAAAACGAGCGCATTCCAGTTGCTGGCGAAGGCCTTTCCGGGATAGCCGATATAGCTGATGCTGCTGACGTAGGTGGCAAAGATAGACATGCCCACCACCCATCCGGGCAGACTGCTACTGGCGGAAGTGAACTCTTCGGCTGATGTGTTTCTGCGGAAGAACGAACAGCCAAACAGTACAACGCCCAGCGTGAACACAAGGAATATCAGGAAATCGATGGTCTGCATATTTCAGTTTTTTGGCTGCAAATATACGAAATAATCCTTGAATATTTGGCAGATTCGGCTAAATATCTTATCTTTGCACAACCAAACAGTTAGAAAAACAGCTAAAAACAGAGCATACACATGAAGGATTACGGATTTGTGAAAGTGGCGGCTGCCATTCCGAGCGTCAGGGTGGCCGATTGTGAATACAACGTTGAGCAGATGCTCCTGATGATGCGCCAGGCCGACGAGCAGGGCGTTGAGGTGATGGTCTTTCCCGAACTGAGCATCACGGGCTATACCTGCCAGGACCTCTTCAGGCAGAACGTTCTGCTGGAGCAGGCCGAGAAGGGCATCGAACGCATCATCGAAGAAAGCCTGCCGCTGGACATCATCGCCATCGTCGGCGTGCCTGTCGTCGTTGGCGACCTGCTGCTCAACTGTGCTGCCGTCATTCAGCGAGGTAGTCTGTTGGCGCTTATCCCCAAGACCTATCTGCCCAACTACAGCGAGTTTTACGAAAAGCGGTGGTTCGCTTCGTCGCAAGACCTTGAGGCAAAGGAGATTGTCTTCGCCAAGACGCACATCGTCGTATCGCCCGAACCTACGCTCATCCGCACGCAGCACGGCATCCTCTTCGGAGTGGAAATCTGTGAAGATGTGTGGGCTCCCGCTCCGCCAAGCAACTATCTCGCCTTGGCTGGAGCCGACATTGTCTTCAACCTATCAGCAAGCGACGAGCTCATCGGCAAGCACGACTATCTGAAGAGTCTGTTGGCCCAGCAGAGTGCGCGCACCATCACAGGCTACGTCTACAGCGGATGCGGTTTCGGCGAAAGCACGCAGGACGTAGTGTACGGAGGTAATGCCATCATCTACGAGAACGGCCATCTGCTCTGCGAGGCGGAGCGATTCTCCCTGCAGCCGCAGATGTTGACAACACAGATAGACGTAGAGCTGCTGCGCAACGAGCGACGCTCGAACAGTACTTATGTCAACGCGCAACGCGGCCACAAGGCGCGCATCATCGATGCTCTCGGCAACGTCAGGGAGCGTAGCTTCAGGCTGGAGCGCTATGTCGACCCGCATCCCTTCATCCCGAAAGATGAAGATATGGCGCGCTCGTGCGAGGAGATATTCAACATACAGGTGTGCGGATTGGCCAAGCGGATGGTGCATACACGGAGCCAGAAGGTGGTCATCGGCATCAGCGGCGGATTAGACAGTACGCTGGCATTGATGGTCTGTGTGCGTACCTTCGACAAGCTCGGGCTCGACCGCAAGGGCATCGTCGGCATCACGATGCCGGGTTTCGGGACGACCGACTTTACCTATCATAACGCGCTGGCTCTGATGAACTTGCTGGGCATCACGCAACGCGAAATCAGCATTGCCAAAGCTGTGCGCCAGCACTTCGAGGATATTGGTCATGATGAGGCTAACCACGACGTGACCTACGAAAACTCGCAGGCCCGCGAACGCACACAGATCCTGATGGATGTGGCCAATCAGGTGGGCGGTATGGTCATCGGAACGGGCGACCTCTCAGAGCTTGCGCTCGGATGGGCCACCTACAATGGCGACCACATGTCGATGTATGGCGTCAATGGTTCGGTGCCGAAGACGCTGATACAGCATCTTATTCGCTACGAGATAACCCGCACAACCGACCGTCAGCTGGCGGAGACCCTTCGCAATGTCATAGAAACGCCTATATCACCAGAGCTGACACCTGCCGACGAGAACGGACAAATCAAGCAGAAGACCGAAGACCTGGTGGGGCCCTACGAGCTGCACGACTTCTTCATCTACCACTTCCTGCGTCACGGATTTGCTCCCGATAAGATATTGGCACTGGCGATTCATGCCTTTCAATCCTCCTTCGACGAAGCCACAATCCGCAAGTGGTTGCAGACATTCCTTCGCCGCTTCTTCGCCCAGCAGTTCAAGCGCTCATGCCTGCCCGACGGTCCGAAGGTGGGTAGTGTCAGCCTCAGTCCGCGCGGCGACTGGCGTATGCCCAGCGACGCTTGTAGTGCGCTGTGGCTGAAATGATTATCTGCACTCTGCTACATTAAATAATCATCGTATGGAACAGTTTCGACAAATGCGGCGCAAGCGCCAGCAACTCTCCGAAGAGGAGAGCCAGAACATCCTCAAGAAGGCTACCGCCGGCACATTGGCTTTGCTGGGCGACAACGGCTATCCGTATGCCGTCCCCATCAGCTATGTCTATGCCGACGGCGCGCTGTTTTTCCATAGTGCGCTGAGCGGTCATAAGGTCGACGCCATCAGACAATGCGAGAAGGCTTCGTTCTGTGTTATCAAAAAAGATGACGTTCAGCCAGAGCAGTACACAACCTTCTTCAGAAGCGTGATTGCTTTCGGCAGAATCCACATCATTGAAGACGATGCCGAAAAGCTGAGGGCAGCTCGTCGGTTGGGCGACAGATACAATCCTGGGCAAGAAGAAGCCTTGCGGCAAGAATTGGCGAAGGGACTGTCGCGGATGCTGATGATGCGTATGGACATCGAGCACCTTACGGGGAAAGAGGCAATCGAACTGGTCCGACAGGGATAGAGTCGGTGGCGACGTGTCTTGAACAGAGAAAAATACATGACAAGGCGGATATATCATCCGACGTGACATGGATAGCAGGCTGTCTGGCCTGCGAGTATTGCCACAACAAGGGCAACGGTGCCTGCATCCAGAAAGACGACATGCAGGAGCTCTATCCCCTGATGAGCGAGGCCGAGGTGCTCGTTCTGGCGGCTCCTATCTACTACTTTACGCTCTGCGCTCAGATTCAGGCGCCCATCCAACGTATGTACTGCGTCAATGCTCCCGCCAAGGTGAAGAAGATGGCGATGCTCGTCTCTTCTTATTCACCCGGTGTCTACAACGGAGCTATCGCCGAATATCATGACATCTGCAACTACTGGCATGCTGAAGACTCGGGCATCGTTACAGCCATGATTGACGAGCAGAAGACTGATGCGACGAAACAGAAGATTGCCGCTTTGGTTGGCAATCTCTAAAGAAAAAAAATCGGTCGGCCGACCGATTTTTTTTGTTCTTTCAAATTCTTATCCGCGAGTGTGGCATTCCTCGCGCGCTTCCTATTCTATACTCTTTTCTATGCGGCACATCATGCGATACGGACAATAAGCGCATAGCTGGCGGTCGTCGGTAGGTCTGAATGGCTCGTCGGGTTCGAACATCTGTGTCAGGACAGCATGCAGGCGGCTCATGAAGTCGGTGCTGATGCTGCCGATGTCGCCGATGGTGGTTCCACCGATGGCGAGCGTCGGATCGTAGTCGTCGCCTTTGGCATGCTGAATGAAGAGGAGAGCCGGGCTGACAGGCAAGTGGTGCGGGTTGAGCTTAGCATCGTTGCGCACCATCTCGGCATAGGCGAAGGTCTGCAGATAGTAGTCGGGATGTTTGTCGCGCACCATCGGTTGGGCGAAGACTTCGTCGATGGTGTCCATTTTTCGTGTCAATGCACGTGCTCCCGTCTTGTAGTCGACCACGCGAATCTGGCTGTCGCCCACCTGGTCCAGACGGTCGATGATGCCTCGCAGCTGCAGGTCGAAGTGTCCTTCGGAAGTAGCTATCTCTGTGTGCATGGCGACACTCCGCTCTGTGCCGAGGATGGTAAAGGGAGCCAGTCGCTCGTCTATCTCGAGCAGCCTTCGCAGATAGGTCACAATCACTTCGCGGTTGATGATTTGCAAACCGTTGAGATCGGGCATCCGCGAAGCATTGTCGAACATCTCCTCGCGGATGGCTTCGTCTACGGCACGCTCTACAAACCCTTTCTGCTTCAAGGCCGTTTGGATATCGGCAGAAAGAAGCTGCCGGCCGGTGCCTATCTGCCGATAAGCTATCTCTGCCGCTTTGTGGAAGATGTTGCCGAAGGTGCGGTTGTCGATGATGTCCTCGTCGCCGTCAGGTTCGCGTAGTCCCAAGATATCATTAAAGTAGAACTGCAGCTGGCAGCGCAAGTAGCGGTTGATGGATGTGGGATAGAGGGCCGATGGCTGCTGGTTGGGCGTGGCGCTAAGAGGACTGAGGAAGGTGTGCAGCTTCTCCATCGTTGCGGCCGACTTCCCGATGGCCTTCGGAGCGGTATGGGGTGTCAGCGGCGTCTGTCCGGTAAGGAGCGTCTGACGCTTGAAGGTGATGTCGCTCTCCACCATCAGCTGCGTGACGAAACGGCTCACCTCGCCCGTCTGCGTCTTGTCGGTGCTGCTGTTGTAGAGGATGGTGATGTCGGAAGAGCGCTGCAGCAACCGGTGGAAATAGTAGGAATAGACGGCCACCTTGTGCTCGATGGTGGTCAGCCCGAAAGCTTTGCGGATAGAGTGGGGGATGAACGACGAATCGTTGACGTTCTTGGGCATCATTCCCTCGTTGCATGATAGGATGAGCAGATGGCGGAAGTCGAGGTTGCGAGTCTCGAGCACACCCATCACCTGTACCCCAACGGCAGGCTCGCCGTGGAAAGGTATCGCCGTCGAGGCAAACAGTTGCTGCACAAGACGTTGCAGTGTGATGATGTCTATCACGATGTCGCCGTCGCCGACGAGTGTCAGCAAGCGGTTGAGCAGGGTGTACACTTTGAAGAACGCTTCTGTCTGGAGGATATCCGTCGACGAAGGCTGCGGGGCGTCTTGTTCGGGCAATCGTCCCAGCTGTCCGAGCGATGCGTTGGCGGCAACACTCTTGATGGTGGCAACAACCCATCGGAGCGTATCGGCTGGTGAGGCGTCGCCGTCGACGACGCGGAAGTCGTCGGGAAGATAGGCTGCCAACGGGTGGTGAGAAAGCCGTCGGTGGGTGGTCCGTCCGGGATAGGTGCGCATGGCAAGCAGGCAGTCTACGAGCGATGCTGCTGGCGTATCGCTCAGCGGATAGCCTGTTGTGATGTTCGCCTCGGCCAGACTGTCGGGCAGGCTGTGGATGAGCGATGGCAGGAGATGCTCGTCGCACATGACGATGGCCGTCTGTCGTCCGTCGTCGATGCGGCCATCCTCTTGCAACCAGCTGTCTGCATAGCGTGCCTGCACATTGTCGGTGGCGGTGCCTACAAGGGTGATGTGCTTCTCGCGGCAGAGATTGTCGTAGATGTCGGCATCGCGGTTGTCGAGCTCGTTGGGGAAAGCTTTCAGCATCTTGCTGACAAAGGTGCCGGCCTCGTTCTGAGCCTTCTCGATGTAATAGCGGTCGAAGTCCCAGTAGAAGTGGGCCTTGCCTTGATGCTGCAACCGGCTGAAGAGTTGTTGCTCTACCTCCTGAAGCAGGTTGAAGCCCACGAAGATGTAATGGTCGAAGTGCCAGGAGATATCGTCGTTCTCTGTCACCTCTCGGAAGAGCATGCCCTCGTATGCAATCTGCTGGTCGGCAAGTCGTTGGCGATAGTCGTTATAGATATCGTCGAAGTGGCTCCACAGTTGCAGGAAGCGCTTTTTGAGCTCGCTGTTGTGTTCGGCGCTGAAGTTTTGGAAGAATGCCCTGAGCACCCTTATCTGCTCTTCGGAGAGGTAGGATGTGTCGTCCATCTCGTGGAAGTTGCTCAGGTTGGCAAACACCTTGTGGGCGTCGGCCATGCTCTTGTCGATATCGTCGAAGTCGGCCAGCAACAGCTGTCCCCAGCCATAGAAGTGGTCGAGCGTTTCGTCAAGGCCTGTGTGCTTGATGAAGCTCTTGTGCAGGTCGGCAATGAGTTTCAGCTCGTCGGCTATGCGCAGCGTGGCATGCTGTTCGAAGAGTTCGCTGATGGTATAGTAGGCCGGACTCCAGATGGGGCGTCCTGCCTTCCTAGCGAGATGTTCGTTGAGGAAGATGGAGGCACGCTTGTTGGGAAACACTACTGCCGTCCGTGCGAGATTGTCGCCAAACTTGCGGAGAATGTCCTCCGCCACATATTCTAAGAAAGTCTTATTCGTCATTCGGTATTCATTATTTAAAGGAAGCAATTCTTAACAGCTGACACTCGCCACTCTGTTCTCGTAGACAAACCAAAGGAAGCCGCTCACTCGGGGGTAGCCCATGTCACGAAGCAGCTGCACATACTCAGCCACCTGGCGATGGTGCTCTTCGCGTTCGTGTCCGAACTTGAAGTCGACCACCACCACCTGGCTATCGTCGTACATCACCCGGTCGGGCCTGCGTTTGAAGAGCTTCCCTTCGTTGTCGATGGCGATGATGCTTTGCTCGTTGAATGTCTGCCAACGTCCTGAGAACCAATCTTTCACCTGCGGATTGTTGAATCGGCTCTTCAATATGCTCTCCACTTTCTTTCGCGAGATGTTCTCGTCGTAGACGATACCATCCTGTTCGAGCGAGCGCAGGATGTTGGGGATGTCGTCGGTGGTGTTGATTTGCGAGAAGATGCGGTGCATCACGGCCCCCATCTTGATGTAGTCGTTCTGGGGCAAGGATGTCTCAGCCTGTTGAGGCGCATTCTCCTCGTCGGCAGCTTGCCGGATGAAGTCGTGGCTCTGATTGCTCTGTCGGAAGGTGGCGTGGTTAGGATGAGCCTCGATATGGATGGTGTGTTGCTCGGCAGGCTGCAGGAAGATGTTTCTCGACTGTCGCTCCTTCTTCTTGCTTGTCGTGGCGAGTTGTCCGTATTCGAAGGTGATGGGTTGTGTCTTGTCGTCGGGCGCATCGTAGACGGCATCTTCAAGCCATAAGCTGGTGTTGTCGTCCTGACTTTCCGTGTGTTCCGCTTGGTTGCCGGCGACGAGTCTGGGCAGACAATTCTCAATGAGTTCGCTGCGCAGTCCCTTTGCTCCTCTCCGACCTACGACGAAGAGGTTGCGACCGGCTCTTGTGAAGGCCACATAGAGCAGGTTGAGATTGTCAACGCACGTCTGCAGGTGCTCTTTGGCATAATCGTCGTGATAGACGGTGTCGGCCAGACGCGAGTTGTAGTCGACCGGAACGATGGGCAGTTCGTTGAAGACAGGTTCGTCCGTCTTGCACCACAACGTATCGGGCATCTCCAGTCGCCAGTCGCACCAGGGGATGATGACGTTGTCGAACTCCAGGCCTTTCGATTTGTGGATGCTGATGATGCGGATGCCCTCGAGCTCGTTGCTCTGGATGTTCACCTTGAACATCTCTTCGTCCCAGGTCTTGAGGAGACCTTCTAAGTCGGCACCGTTGTCTTGTACAAAGGCCGACAGTTCGTCAAACAGCTTGCACACATATCCGCTCTCGCTCTCGATGTGCTGCAGTTGCAGCTCGCGGAAGAGCCGTTCTGCGAGGTCGTTGAGGGGCATGGTTCGCATCTGGTTCATCTCCTCGTCGGTCCACGTCGGCATCTTCTCTCCTGTTATGTAGAGGAAGGCACGCTCTACGTTCTCACGGCTGATGGCATCAGCGGGATTGGCGATGAAGCGCAGGGCGTTGATGATGGTGTTGACAGCCAGCGAGGCGTCGAGTCGGAATGCCTCGTCGCTCACGATGTTGAGGTCGGGGCGCGTCGTCATGAAATAGTCTGCGATGACGGGAATATACTTGTTCTTGCGAACCAGTATGGCGATGTCGCTCTGCCTCACGCCAGCCCCAATGAGCTCGTCGATACGGTTGCCCATGAGCTGGAGTGTGGCGTTGTCGTAGTCGTCGGCGGGCAGCAGTGTGATGTTGACGAGTCCTTCGGCCTGCTTGCCTTCCGGTATCAGCTGCTTCACTCCGCTGTAGGCGGTGAGCAGCTGAGAGGCCTCGTCGGGAATGACAGTTCGTTCGTTGTCGTACTCGATGTCTTTGGCCGCGAGGAAGAAGGCGTTGTTGAACGCTACGATATTGCGAGCCGACCGATAGTTGGTGTCGAGGGGCAGCACCTCCACGCTTCCTTTTGTCTTGGCAAACTCTCGCTCGATGTTGTTGAGCAACTGCCAGTCGCCGCTACGCCATCGGTAGATGCTCTGCTTGACGTCGCCCACGATGAGGTTGCGGATGGTCTGAGGGGCCACTGATGAGGAGTGAGAGGTGAGCGGTGCGTGGCTCATCGTCTCCTGCAGCAGCACCTTGAAGTTTTGCCATTGCACGGTGCTCGTATCTTGAAACTCGTCGATCATGATATGCGTCAGCTGTGCTCCTGTCTTCTCGAAGATGAAGGGGCTGTCGGCATTGTCTATCAGCCGGTGGAGCAGCTGTTGCGTGTCGCTCAGGAGGAAGCGGTTGGCATCGTTGTTGAGCTGTCGAACCTTCTGCTCGATGCTGCTGAGCAGCCGCAGTTCGTTGAGGTGGCGCAGCGTCACGTCGGCCGAAACCATCATCTTCCATTGCTGATATCGGTTGGCTTCCGCCTCTTGAAGCAGGGGGATGAGCTTTTCGTTGGCCAAAGCTACGATCTGCTGCCTGTCCGGACTGGTCTTCGAGCTCCATTCTTCAGCGATGTCGAGGCACTTCGTGAGTGCTTGTGTCATGCACTTCTTGTCGCTCCAGTCCTTGCCGCGCAGTTTGTTGAAGTAGGAGGCGATGCCACGTGTTCCGCCCTTCAGGTCGGCTGGTGCGAGGCCTTGCGTCTGCAGCACATGCTCGAACCGGTCGGCATAGCCCGCCATCTGCTCGATGGCGCTTGTACGGATGTCGCGCAGCGTCTTGGCATAGCGACTGAAGAAGCCCTCTTCCAGCAGCTTTGTGTTCAGTCGTTCGCTCGACGACTTATAGTAGTCGCGGAAGATGGTCTGTCCGAATCGCTTGATCTGTCCGATGACGTTCCACGACTTGTCGTCTTCGATGTTCTGCTCGATGTAGCTGATAATCCATCCGAGCATCTTGTCGTGTCGCGTCAGCTCTTCTATCATCTGGTCGACGGCCTGCTCTTCCACCTGGTTGTCGTTCAGCCCGATGCGCAGGTTGGCAGTGAGCTCCAGTTCGCGGGCGAGGTTGCGAAGGATGGACTGGAAGAAGGTGTCGATGGTCATCACGCGAAACTGACTGTAGTCGTGCACCATGAGGGTCAGGGCTTTCGAGGCTTGCTCGGCAGCCGCCTGTCGTGAGATATGCAGGTCGTCGATGATCTTTTCGAGATAGCTCTCCGAGTCGTCCAGTCCGTGGGCGATGCCGTAGAGCTGCGAGAGGATGCGTTGCTTCATCTCCTCGGTGGCCTTGTTGGTGAAAGTCACGGCCAGGATGGTCTTATACTGCTGTGGGTTGAGCATCAGCAGTTTGATATATTCAACAGCCAGGCGGAAGGTTTTCCCGCTGCCTGCACTTGCTTTATATACGGTTAGTTGTGGAGTCATTTTGAATGAAGAATTATCAATCATCAATTATCAATTATCAATTATCAATTGTCAATTGTCAATTATCAATTGTCAATTATCATCACCAGTCTCGGAATAGTTCAAGTCCGACGCGACACCCTATGCCGTCGTATTTGGCGTTGCGTGTGGCTACGAACAGTCCGATGGAGAAGAGTCGGTTGGTGAATCCGTATCCCATCTCGGTATAGGGATAGATGCCGTCGACGACGAGTGCGCTGGCATAGATGCGTTCCATCTCGACATAACGCCCTACGAAGGGTGCCCGCGAGAGGAGCATCAGCGGCGACTCGTAGGTGAGATTGAAGCGAACGTAGAAGTCGGAGCTGTTGTAGGTGTCGCGGTTGAGCAACTGAAACTCTCCCGTCCAGTCGTCGTTCCAGCCGCCGGGAAGATTCTCGTCGCGGAAGTTCTCGAAGTCGAGGAAGTAGTTTTCGCGGTCTTTCATCGTGTACAGACCGCCGCCCCATCGCATCGACAACGAGCGCAGCCGGTAGAAGCGACGCAGCCAGATGGCATCGGCCTCAATGCGTCCGTACTGTGTGTTGCAGTTGCCGATGCCCTTGATGCCCTGTTCGTAGTTGACGACGAAGACGGGTCCCTTCCATCCCCAGGGGCGCAGGGTGGCCTCCACCATCGGAGCCAGCGAGTGGTAGGTGGTGGGGCGTCCTGTCTCTTCGAAGCCCGTCTTGTCTACCGCCGACCGTCGGTGGTAGGTCAGTCCGGCACCGAAGCTCCAATAGTCGTTCACGTCGTAGCCGCCGTGCAGCTTGAAGTACATGTCGCGGAAGTAGTCGAGGTTGAGCTTCTCGTAGTGGGCGCTGTCGTCATGATGCTCGTCGATGATATAGTCTTTCACGCTCGAGTTGGTGATGCGGTTGCCGTTGCCCACCTCAGCGGTGACGTAGCCCTGATGCTTCATGTCGAAAGTATAGGTGACGGGCAGTCGGAAGTAGAACTGCTTCTGTTTGAACGAATAGCCCCCGCGCAGTTGGGCAGCCAGCTCCTGCTGCTCGCTGAAGCGATAGTGGCCGCGCAGCTTGAACTTGTAGGTGAAGCCCTTTCTGCCCGTGTAGCCCAGATAGAGGGGGTTGAGGATGGGCGAGATGCGGAACGACCCCTGGTTCTGCGAACCGAAGTTGCCTTTGATGCGGTTGACGAGATTGTCGCCGATAAGGTCCCAGAAGATGTATTTCCACGGGTTGCGCTTCCGCTTCTTCACCGTTCCTGCCCGGCTCTGGTCGATGGAGTCCTGCCGGTGGTACACCTGAAGGTATTCGTCGGGCAGGGGAGAGGGGCGCAGGCTGTCCATCAGCGCGCGGTCGTGATTGTCGACAATCGAGTCGGGGAGCGTCCTCGGCAGGTCGAACTCGATGTGGAAGTTGGCCGCGATGCGGTTGCCGGCACAGTGGAACGTACCGCCGATGTCGCAGTTGGCCGGTATGAGCGAGCGGAAGCCGCTCTGGCCCATCTCGGCAAAGACATGAAACGAGATCATGTCGTACTCGCCCTCGAAGTAGACGTTATGAATCCTTCCTGTCGCCTCCTCGACGAGGGCCTTGCCCTTCACCACCTGCGTGTTACCGTTGCGCGGCACGAAGGTGAGCTCCACCATTCCCGTGCCTGTCCGGCGGAAGCCGTAGCGGTAGAACTGCACGTTGCGCCGGTGGAAGGGCGAGAGCAGATGGTCGTTCATCAGCGTCACCTCGTAGAGGGCCGGCGTGCTGAACTCGCTGAGCATGGGCATGGCCTGACGGTTGCGCGACAGGGTGCTCACCTCCACCTGTCCCCTTCGGCGGGTGGTCTTGATGTCCTCGAAGGTGAAGCGCGAATAGCTTTCGCCCACATAGCGCGGATGCTTGCCGCGACTGATGGCGTGCATCGTGGGCACCATGATGAGCAGCCGGTTCTTCTTCAGCGTGTTGATCATGAAGCGCGAGTAGACGTTCATCTGCTGCCCCTCTAAATCCTTCCTGAGCGGCTCGGCATAGGCATAGATGCGCTGAAGCAACACGCTGTCACTTGCCGTGATGTGTTGCTTTGCCGTACAGGCGCAAACTGTCAGCCACGCCAGCACGAAGGGCCCTATAATGCGTCGGATGTTCATTTTCGGCGGCTAAATTACAAAATATTCTGCACATATCATCACCTTAGGCTTGATTTTTTTTGAAAAAAAAACAGAGACACGGAGCCTTTAGGTTGCTGCCGTGCCTCTGCCTATCATGGTGATAAAAAGAAATGCCTATCCCAGATACTTCATCAGAATCTTCGCATTGCCGCTGTCGCGCAGCTTGGCGATGCTCTTCTCCCTGATCTGGCGTACACGCTCGCGGGTGAGCCCCAGCTGGTCGCCAATCTCTTCGAGACCCTTCTCGTGGCATCCGATGCCGAAGCACTCGCGGATGATTGTTATCTCGCGCTCCTTGAGCACCTTGTTCAGCACGGTGTTCAGCTCCTGTGCCATGCTCTCATGGTCAACGATGCGGTCCGTACGCGAGTCGTCACCGCTGGGCATCACGTCGAGCATGCAGTTGTCCTCACCATCCTGGAAGGGAGCGTCGATGCTCACGTGGTGGCCGTCGGCAGCCATGCTCTGACCAATCTTCTCCTCGTCGAGGTTGGTGGCCTCGGAGAGTTCCGAGATGGAGGGGTGGCGCTGGTTCTCTTGCTCGAAGCGGTTGATTTCGTGGTTGATCTTGTTGAGCGAACCCACCTGGTTCAGAGGCAGGCGCACGATGCGGCTCTGCTCGGCAATGGCCTGCAGGATGCTCTGGCGAATCCACCACACGGCATACGAGATGAACTTGAAGCCGCGCGTCTCGTCGAACTTCTGCGCTGCCTTGATCAGGCCTATATTGCCCTCGTCTATTAAGTCAGTCAGCGTGAGACCCTGATGCTGGTACTGCTTCGCCACGGATACAACAAACCTGAGGTTGGCCGTCACCAGCTTGTCCTTTGCCCGTTCGCCTTCTGGACCGCCCTTACGGATCTTCTGGGCCAGCTCTATCTCCTCGTCGATGGTGATGAGGGGCGCGCGACCTATTTCCACAAGATACTTGTCCAAGGCTTCGCTTGAACGGTTGGTGATACTCTTCTGAATCTTTAGTTGTCTCATTCTATTTACCTTAAATACTCTAACTCTTTGATAATCAAACGAATAATTCGTTATTGGTGCATAATCGCTGCAAAGTTACTAAAAAATAGAATACGTTGTTCGATTTTTTAGTTAAAATATCATAATAATACCAACTTTTTTTCAAATCGCTTGTCGCGTTGAAAAATTATGCTTACTTTCGCCGATTCAAAGACTATTGGCATGAAGAGATTCCTTTCCTTGCTTTTTCTGCTGGCAGGGCTGACGGCAGCCCACGCCCAAGACGTCAAGCTCCGGCGTCAGCACTCGTTTGCGCGTCATGTCCCGGCGGGCAACTATAGCGGCATCACGCATATAGGCGATGGCCGATTTGCCATCGTCGACGACAAGCAACCCGATGGCTTCTACCTCTTTCATATCCATATCCATCCCTCCGGCGGCAAGATTCTTGATATACGCAACGAAGGGTTCATGGCATCCGGACAACCCGGTCACGATGCTGAAGCCGTCGTTTATCGGCCAGCATCCAACACGTTGTTTGTCAGCTGGGAAGCCTCTTCGCAAGTCGTCGAATACCAGCTGGACGGTAAGCCGACCGGACGCCAACTCTCTGTACCGGACATCTTCCGCCATCCCTTGCCCAACCGCGGCATAGAAGCCTTGGCCTACGATCCGCAGGCCGACTGTTTCTGGCTCACGACAGAGAGCCAGCTGCCTGCCGACAACGCTGGGTCAGCAGACAGCGGATGTCTCCGCCTGCAAGCTTTCGACGGCCAGACCCTTCAGCCTTCACGTGAATGTCTCTATCGCATGGATGCTCCCCGAGCCAAACGCAAAGGGCGCATGCACGTAAAGGGTGTCAGCGCCATGACAGCGCTGCCCAACGGCCGACTGATGGTGCTCGAGCGCGAATGCTTCCTGCCGAAGCGGAAGCTGGGCGCATGGGCAGAGTGTCGCCTTTATATAATAGATACGCGCGCGAAGGAAGTTGGCAAGCGGTTGCTGGCCAAATGGCGTACGCGCAACCTTCGCTTTGCCAACTATGAAGGCATGTGTCTCGGTCCGGTCCTCGACGACGGACGGCAGGTTGTCGTCCTCGTCAGCGACTCACAAAACCAGTATGGATCGTTGCTGAAAGACTGGTTCCGCACCCTCATCGTGCGCCTCTGACAGCTTTTCAGAAGTTCATCGCAGCATCGTGGACGATTTCCGAAAGGGTGGGGTGGATGTGCACCATGTCCTTGAGTTCGTCGACGGTCGTGTCGCGGCACATCAGCACGCTCACCTCTTGAACGAGGTCGGCAGCATGAGCACCATAGGCATGACATCCCAGGATACGTCCGTCCTCACGGGCGATAAGCTTCAGCAGACCCTCCGTCTCGTTCATGGCCAGAGCCTTGCCGTTGGCGCGGAAGAAGGCCTTCTTGCACACGGCGGCGATGCCTTGCTCCTTACATTGGTCTTCCGTCATACCGACGCTGGCAGCCTCAGGATGGGTGAAGATGGCCGACGGCATCACCTCGTGGCGGATGTTGCCGGGCTTGCCGATGATGTGGTTCACCACGTGGAAGCCCTGGAACTCGGCAGCGTGTGCCAGCATGCACTTTGCGTTGACATCACCGATGGCATAGATGCCCGGGACGTTGGTCTGGAAGTTGTCGTCCACCTGAATGCCGCGCTTGGAGAAGTCGATGCCTGCCCGTTCCAAGCCCAGCCCCTCGACGTTGGGCTGACGTCCGGTGGCGATGAGGATGAGGTCGGCCTCGACGGTCTGCTCCTTACCCTTACGCTCGAAGGTCACGGTGTTGCCGCTGATAGCCTTCACGCCAGCCTGCATATAGAACTCCACGCCCCGTTTGCTGATCTGCTGACGCAACCGCTTGGCGATGTCGCTGTCGAGCGTCGGCAGGCATTCCTTCAGGAACTCCACCACCGTCACTTTCGAGCCGAAGCTGCTGAAGGCCGATGCAAACTCCATTCCGATGACGCCTGCTCCGACGATGCACAACCGCTCGGGCACCTCCTTCACGTCAAGCAGCTCGGTCGATGTGACGACATTCTCCTGGTCGATGCCTGGTATGGGAATCATCTTCGCACTCGAGCCCGTGGCGATGATGATGTTCTCCGCCTCATATTCATTGCCGTTGCACACCACCGTCCGCGCGTCCTTCAGCTCGGCATGTCCTTCAACGTAGGTGATGCCAGGCATCTTCATCAGCGTCTCCACACCGCTCCTGAGCGTCTCCACGACACGCTGCTTGCGCTCGGCAATCTTCTGGAAGTCAATCTTGTACGACAGATCGTTCAGTCCATATTCCTCACCCTCGCGCAGGCTGTCGATGATCTCTGCATTGCGGCACAAAGCCTTCGTGGGGATACATCCGCAGTTGAGACAGGTGCCGCCGGCATACTTGTCTTCAAACACCGTCACGCTGAGTCCGTGCTTTGCTGCATGTTCGGCCGAGCGGTAACCGCCGGGGCCTGCACCGATGATAATCAAATCTGTTTTCGTCATTTTTTTAGGTATTATTTATTAATTGTACATTCGCGGTGCAAAAGTAATCAATTATTTTCATTCTTCCAATTTTCTGCCCCTCTTTTTGTTCAATTTCAGAAAAGTTGTATACTGCCACCTATGCGCCAATGTAGGAGGTCACGCTTCCTAGCGTGACACCAGCCACTTATGCACTGCTTATGCGCTGTTGCGACGCAAGGAAGCGTCGCCTCCTACAAGGCCTGCCACATGGGGCTCCTCCCCTTTGGGGAGGCTGGGTGGGGTCGCCCTATGTGGCAGGTGAGGGCGTGTCAATGTGACACACCCTCACCATTCTCTGTCTGCGCCCTATAAGCATCTCTATATAAGGCTTGAGCCCGATATCTTCACATGTCGCAAGTCGTTTATTTGCTGGCTACGATGCGGGCGTAGGGTCTGAAGAAGCAGGCAGGTACGCGGGTCTCGAAGGGGAAGAGATTCTTGTCGGCATCCGACGGGTTCTGTCCGGCCCACACCTTCATGTTGTCGCCCAGCTTGAGCGAGCAGCGGTGTCCGTCGCCATCCTCGCTGCCGATTGTTTTTGATTTCTGGGTGCAAAATTATGAAGTATTTGAACCGATTCCAACGATTTTGCCGTTATTCTCTCAGACTCGTTGCGACACCGGCCGGAAAGTGCGACAAAAGAGGATTTAGCCTTCTGAAAGTGTCGCAAATGCAAAGAAAGCGGGAGGGTGCGTGTGTGTTTATTCATCATCATGCGGATGTTTTTCTTTAACGGTTACTAAATGTATGAAAACTTTCTCAATAAACGGGGGGCAAAGCGTACAGGATATGCAGAAAAGCTGTATCTTTGTGGCAAGAAATAAAAACAAAATAGTGATCTATGAGAAAGTTTCTTGTAATATTAATCGCATTGATGACAATGATGAACCTACAACTGTTTGCTGATAGTTACGACAAGCTCTGGAAGCAGGTGGACGATCTGCAGGAGCGCGACCTCCCGAAGTCGAGTATGGAGGTGCTCGAGAAGATTATCACCAAGGCCGAGCGAGAGAAGAAGTACGGCCATCTGCTGAAGGCGCAGCTGATGAACGCCGCGCTCATGGTGGAGGTGGCTCCCGACTCGCTCGAACCTGCCGTTCACCGGTTGCTGCGGCAGGCTGCCGAGGCCGAGCAGACGAAGCCGCTGCTGGCTGCTGTGTACAACAGCGTGCTGGCAGAGATCGTGGCCAACCACTACGACGAGGAGGGCGACCCCTTCGGCGACAGCAGGGAGTATTACCGTAAGTCGATGAGCCAGCCTGAGCTGCTTGCCAAGCATAAGGCAGCCGACTTCACGCCGATGATGGAGAAGGGCGTAGACAGCCGCATCTTCAACGACGACCTGCTCCACGTGCTGGGCTTCCGGGCGGGCGACTTCCAGACGATGCACGACTACTACGACCGTACGGGCAACCGCCGTGCAGCCCTGCTCACGGCCCTGGAACTGGCGAAGCAGTCGGAATATGCCAATGCCTCGACGCTGAAGAAGGGGCAGCCCTACGTGGACCAGCTCGACTCGCTCATCAATCGCTACGGCGACCTCACGGAGTGTGGCGAGGTGGCCATCGCACGCTATGAGTTCCTGCGCTCGTGTTATGATGTGGAGGCCGGCGAGGAGATAGCCTATATCGACCAAGCCTTGGCTCGCTGGGGCTCGTGGAAACGCATGAACGAGTTGCGCAACCGCCGCGAGGAGCTGATCCGTCCGGGCTTCTCCATCAGCTGTCGGCGTGCCGTAACCCCCACAGGCAAGGTGGTAGAGTTCGACGCTTCGTCCATCCGCAACATCAAGTCGCTGACGATGCGCATCCAGCAGGTTGACCTCAAGGGCAATCACTCGCTGACGCTCAGCAAGCATCTGTCGCAGATACGCCAGAAGGCCATCGGCGGAACGTTGCAGGAACAGACGAAGACGTTCGGCAACCTCAAGGAATGGGAGCTCTCGCGCGATACGTTCCGCATCGAGCCGCTGCCTCATGGGGTCTACCTCGTAGAGTTCGTAGCCGACAAGCGCGAGGTGCCTGCCAAGCAAGAACTGCTCTACGTCAGCGATCTCTACGTGCTGGCCGAGGAGATGCCCAACCGCCAGCTGCGCGTGGCCGTGGTGGATGTGACGACGGGACAGCCCGTGCCCTACGCTCAGGTGTATATGAAGTCGGACACTGACTATAAGAAGAACTTCCGCGAAACGACCGTCCGCTGCAACGAGAAGGGTGAGGCCGTCGTGCCCTTCGAGGAGCGGTGGAAATACGTCTTCTACTATCCCTTCACGAACGACGACACGGCCTTCCCGACGCAGAACCTCTATGCGCCGACGTTCGACTATAGCGCTCCGCACACCACACAGGAACATATCGAGCTCTTTACCGACCGCTCGATCTATCGTCCCGGCCAGCAGGTGCATGTGTCGCTCATCGACTATCAGGTGGTGGACCATTGGACACCATCGGCTATCAGCCAGAAGACCATCCGGCTGACGCTCCGCAATGCCAACCATCAGGTGATCGGCGAACAGGAGGTGACCACCAACCAATATGGTGTGGCTGCAACCGATTTCGTCCTGCCGACGGACGGACTGACAGGCACGTTCTTCCTCCGCACCGACCAGCGCAACGGCAGCGCATCCTTCCATGTGGAAGAATACAAGCGGCCTACCTTCCAGCTCGACTTCAATCCCGTGGAGGGCGCCTACAAAGAGGGCGACACCATCCATGTGACGGGTCTTGCAAAGAGCTTTGCCGGTGTGCCCGTGCAGGGTGCCCGAGTGAAGTATAAGGTGATACGTCGCGAGGCATGGTGGTGCTGGTGGATGCGCTCTACGCGCAAGGAAGTGGAGATGGCTTCGGGTGAGACCGTCACCGACGACGACGGCTGCTATCAGGTGGACGTACCGCTGGTGCTGCCCGTCTGGGAGGATGGCTCCGACGTGAGCGAAGAGGAGTTCTATCGCATGAGCCGCTTCTACAACTTCTACGTCGAAACAGAAGTGACCGACCAGGCGGGCGAGTCGCATTCGGGCAGCACCTACGTGCCCTTCGGCAGCAAGCCCAAGGCCTTCCATGTCAGCGTGCCGCGACAGAGCGAACGCTCGAAGATGCCCGACATCACCTTCACGCTGCTCAACGCTTCGGGACAAGAGCTGGAGGGCGAGGTGACGTTCAGCATCGACGGCCAGAATGCCCGCGTGGTGAAAGCCAATACACCTATATCTATTAACGCGCGCGCGATAGCACCGGGCAAACATCAGCTGGTGGCTACCTGCGAGGGGATGGAACAGAAGTGCGACTTCGTCTTGTTCGATGCCGACGACCCCACGCCTTGCTATGAGACCGACGACTGGTTCTATCAGACCAGCGGTACGTTCCCGCGCGACGGTCAGCCCGTCACGGTGATGGTAGGCTCGTCGGATGCCGATGTGCACATCCTGTACAACATCTTCGCGGGCGACAGCATCATCGAGAGTGGAACGATAGACAAGAGCGGACAACTGGAAATCAGGAAGTTCGACTACCAGGAGGCTTACGGCAGCGGACTGCGCCTGACCTATGCCTGGGTGAAAAACGGCCAGTGCTACTCGCACAGCACAACCATCGACCGACCTCTGCCCGAGAAACATCTGAACATCAAGTGGACGACCTTCCGCGACCGTCTGACACCCGGTCAGAAGGAGGAGTGGACGCTGCAGATAACACGTCCCGACGGCAAACCGGCTACGGCACAGCTGATGGCGGCGATGTACGACAAGAGTCTCGACGAGATTTATCCTCATGGCTGGCATCTGTACGTGCCTATCCATCAGCGACTGCCCTATGCCTTGTGGAGTGGTGTCTCGCTGCCCAGCCTGTGGCTGTCGGCCAGCAAGACGCTTCATCCGCTCGATTACGACAACCTGCAATACACCTGCTTCGCCGACGACTTCTCGTCGCTCTTCACCCCTTATCGCCACTACAAATATGAGCTGGGTGCAGCAGCTGGCGGAGCCGTCTTACGCATGAAGTCGATGAATGCTATGGTGATGGAAGATGCGGCCCCAATGGCCGAAAGGGCAGTTGCTTCGGAGGCCATCGCTGCCTATGATGTTGCCGGCGAAGACGAAGAGGCAGCCCCGCAGGAACCGCAACAGGAAGAGCCGATGCCCGAAGTGCAGGTGCGCGAGAACCTCAACGAGACGGCCTTCTTCTATCCCTCGCTGCTGACGGACAAGAATGGCGAGGTGCGCGTGAAGTTTACCCTGCCGGAGAGTCTGACAACGTGGAAGTTTATGGGACTGGCCAACGATGCCGACATGAACTACGGACAGATAACAGCGCTCACCATAGCACAGAAGGACGTGATGGTGCAGCCCAACATGCCGCGCTTCGTCCGTGTGGGCGACAAGGCAACCATCGCCACACGCATCATCAATACCGCCGACCGCGACATCCACGGACGCGTTGCCATACAGCTCGTCAATCCCGACGACGACAAGATGGTGTGGCAGCAGATTCAAGACTTCGACGCTCCGGCAGGCAAGACCGTGAATGCCGCCTTCAGCTATGAGCCGTCGGGCGACTATCCGCTGCTCGTCTGCAAGATCGTGGCGTCGGGCGACGGCTTCAGCGACGGCGAACAGCACTATCTGCCCATCCTGCCCAGCAGCGAGCTCGTCACCAATACCATACCCTTCACACAGAACGAACCGGGAACGGTGAGCTTCGACGTGAGCAAGCTCTTTGGCAAGAATGCCACACAGAAGAAGCTCACCATCGAGTATACCAACAATCCCGCATGGCTCATGGTGCAGGCTTTGCCCTTTGTGGGCGACATGAACGAACGCAACGCCATCAGCCTCACCGCAGCCTACTATGCCAACAGCATCGGACGCTTCATCCTCGAGCAGAGTCCGTCGGCTGGAAAGGTGTTCCAGTCGTGGAAGAAAGAGTCGGGCAGCGAGACCTCGCTGATGAGTGCGCTGGAGAAGAACCAGGAGCTGAAGAACATGATTCTTTCTGAAACGCCCTGGGTGATGAATGCCACCCGCGAACGCGAGCAGAAGCAGGCGCTGGTGAACTTCTTCGACGAGAACGCGATGAACTATCGCATCGACCATTCTGTCGAGCTGCTCTCGAAACTGCAGCTCGACGACGGTTCCTTCTCATGGTGGGAAGGCATGGAGGGCTCGCCATCGATGACGGGTGAGGTGATGGAATATCTCAACCGCCTGAACATGATGATTGGTGAACAGCCGTCGACAAGCCGGCTGCTCCGCAGGGCGACAACGTATCTGAGCGACTTCGTCCTGAAGGAGGTGGATGAGATGAAACAACGCGAACGCGACGGCAAGACGGCCTATATCTGGTCGAGCCACGCCATCCAGTGGATCTACATGAACGGCATCTCCGGCCGCAAGCTCTCAGCACAGGAGAAGGACGCCGAAGACTATCTGCTGGCCAAGCTGAAGAAGGAGATTCGCCAGCAGACGATGTACAGCAAGGCGAAGATGGCTGTGGCCCTCTACAAACGGGGCGACCGACGGCTGGCCGCCGACTATGTGAAGAGTCTGAAGGAATACACCGTCTACGACAACGAGAAGGGACGCTACTTCGACACGCACCGCGCCGCCTACTCGTGGTGCAACTACATCATCCCGACGCAGGTGGCGGCCATCGAGGCCATCTCTCTCGTAACACCCGACGACCAACAGACCGTCGAGGAGATGAAGCGCTGGCTTCTGCAGGAGAAGCGCACACAGAGCTGGGACACGCCCATCAGCAGCGTCAACGCCGTCTTTGCTTTCCTCAACGGCAACAGCAATATCCTGGCCGACCAGGAACAGACGAAGCTGCGCCTCGACGGTAAGCTGGTAGAGACACCGAAGGCAACGGCAGGCATCGGCTATGTCAAGACAGCCGTCGGCGGCGAGGGCATCAAGACGTTCACAGCCGAGAAGACCAGCACCGGCACCTCATGGGGAGCCCTCTACGGACAGGCCATGCAGCACACGGCCGACATCGAGACGGCCGACACCAGCGGACTGAAGGTGAAGCGGCAGCTGATGGTGAACGGAAAGATTGTCGACAAGTCGCACGTCTTCCATGTGGGCGACAAGGTGAAGGTGCGCCTGACCATTGAGGCTGAGCGCGACTTCGACTATGTTCAGGTGATGGACAAGCGGGCTGCCTGCATGGAGCCCATCCAGCAGCTCAGCGGCTACCACTGGGGCTACTATATCGCACCGAAGGATAACTCGACGAACTATTATTTCTCCATGATGTCGAAAGGCAAGCATGTGATAGAGAACGAATACTACATCGACCGTGTAGGCAATTACGAGACGGGCACCTGCACCGTGCAATGTGCCTACAGCCCTGAATATTCGGCACGCGACAAGAGTGTTACCATCCGGGTAGAGTGACACCCGAATGGCACCAAGCACCAACGAAGAACGCGGACGATGGCTTTCGTCCGCGTTCTTCTTGTCTATTATTATGTAAGTTGGAAAATATCGCTTTGTCTATTATTATGTAAGTTGGAAAATGTCGCTCGGGGTGCGGCGCTTCAGCACATCGAGGCCGAAGTCTTTGCCAACAATGATGCCGCTGTTCTGCAGAATCATCTGTACCGTCTTTCGAGCCAGCTCCGGATGGTTGTTCTCCTGACTGAGATGGCAGAGCCAAACATGCTGCATGCGCGGAGTGGCATTCTCCACCAGCGCTTCTCCGCAGGCGCGGTTGCTCAGATGACCCGTCAGCCCGTTGACCCGCTCCTTCAGGTAGTCGGGGTAGGGGCCGTTGAAGAGCATCTCCGTGTCGTGGTTGGCCTCTATCACAAGGTAGTTGGCCTCGCTGATATACTGCTTCATCTCGTCGGTGACATGACCGGCATCGGTCATCAGACAGAAGACGATGCCCTCCGCCTCGATGCGGTAGCCCACATTGTCGGCACTGTCGTGCGGCACGTTGAAAGCCGTGATACGGAAGTCGCCCAGCTGGAAGGGTTCGTTCTTCTGGATGATTTTCTTGTTGATGGGGGCTATCTTCTTGCGGACACAATAGTTGCGTTCAATGCCCTTGTGCACCTCTTCCGTGGCGTAGACGGGCAGATTGCAGTCGGTGCTCATCTTTCCGACAGATTTCACATGGTCAGCATGGTCGTGGGTAATGATAATGTTTCTTACCTGCTGCATCTTAAGGCCATAGTCCAGAAAGTGTTTTTTCAAGGTTCTGATGCCTACGCCAGCGTCGATGAGCAGTCCGTCTGTCTCCGTATAAAGCATGTAGCAGTTGCCACTACTGCCACTTCCGAAAGATATGAAATTAAGCATTATCTGTTTTCTTGAGCCTCTTGTCGGATTCGAACCAACGACCCCGAGATTACAAATCACG
>CAMORS010000027.1 GCA_946624005.1 uncultured Prevotella sp.
ATCATCACGTCCATCGGAATCTGGTTGCGCTTCACGTCGTTGACAATCTGCATAAACTCGTCGGAGGTGTAGCGCTGATACTTACTGTACCAATAACCCAGCACGAATAGAGGCGGCATAGGCTGACGGCCTGCCACACGGACGAAGTCGCCCAGGGCTTTCTTATATTGATGACCATAGCCGAGGAAATACCAGTCGATAGCATCCTTATCGGCGGGTTCGGCCACCCATTCGATACCGTCGGCATTGCCTTCGAAGGCGAAAGTCGTAGAACCGTCGCCGCGCTTGGTACGTGGCGATTCGTCGATGATGCTCCATCCGGCGCGCGAGAGGATGCCGTTCTCCAGTTCGGCGCGCTTGTTGTCGCCCTGCTGACCGTCGAGCGTACGTGTCGTACCCTTCAGGTTCAAAGCATCATCCTTGCCAGGATGCCACGTGACGTTGTTGCCGTTCAGGGTGAAGTCGATACGCAGCACCTCGTCGTTGGGCTCATGGGAAATCTTGCCACCCAGCTTGTAGCGCAGCTTCAGTGCACTGGTGGTGATATAAAGGTAGCCCCCCCGCTGTTCGGTCTTGAACTTCGGCACGGGCAGCCTCCTGTTGACGATGGCAAAGGTGGCACGGTCTTCAAACTGTTTGCGCTCGCTATATTCGATGCGAATCATCTCGGGTGTGAGAATGGTGAAGCGAGCATTGCCTTTCTGCACGATGGCAGCACGGTCGGCTACGGGGTTGAGCTGTTCTGCAGCCCAACAAGTGGAGACGAATGTCAACCAGGTTAAGACAAAGATTATTTTTTTCATCATATTGCTTGTTTTTAGCTTGAAAAAGATGCTGCAAATTTACGCGTTATTATCTATACAGCTGTAAAAACAAGCAAATGTATAACCTGTATCGGGTAATACAAAACAAGAAACCGCTGACAGTCAGCCATTTAAAGCCTCATCCGCCAGCGGTTTGTATCAATCAAATATTCGCTTTATATCTCCATGATGAGCCGTTCGAACTGCTCGTTTTCGGCTGTCGAACGATTCTTGATGCGTGTCTTATAGGTGTTCACCGTATGCACACTATAGTTGAGGAAGTTGGCAATGCGTTCGCTGTCGGTGATGCCCAGGCGTATCAGTGCGAAGATGCGCATCTCGTTGGTGAGCGACTCGTCGTCTGGTGGCAACTTACGGTCTTCCTCTGCGAAGAGGGCGTTGTAGCGCTCCACGAAGTGGGGGAAGAGTTTCAGGAACGTGGCATCGAACGAAGCATACATACCCTCGCGCTCGGTATTGAGGGCAGACTGCCGCAACGTGTAGCGCAGGTCGTCGTACTGGCGGGTGGTTATCTTCCGGTCGATGGCCTGGTAGGTCTTCTCAAGCTTGGCAATAAACTCGGCATTTGCGTAGAACGAACGTCCGATATAGGCCGTCTTGATCTTGTCGGCCTCCGTCAGCTGCTGGTTCAACGTCTTCAGCTGTGTATTGGCCTCCTCCAAGTGATCGTTCATCTCCTTCAGCTGAGTGTTGGCATCGGCGAGCTGACCGTTCGACTGTTCGAGCTGCTTCACCTGCGCATCAATCAGGCTGTGCGCCTCAACGAGCTTGCGGTTACGCTTCCTGATGGCAAAATAGCTGATGAGGATGACGGCCAACAATCCGACGAAGAGACATCCTGCTGCCATCAACCAGTTGCGCTCGCGCTGTAAAGCTTCGTAGCGGCCCTGCTCGATGATAGGCAGTATCTCGCTGATTTCCACCTTACGCACCCTGGCATTATAGAAGCTGACATCTTCCAGGGCTTGATGCACATAATGAGAGGCGCGCTCATGGTCGCCCTGCTTGTAGACCAGGCGCGAGAGGTGATAGAGCGCTGTTATCTCGCGCGTGGCCGTCTCGTTGTCACAGATGGCCGATTCGGCAAAGGCATCAATGGCTTTTTTCTCGTCGTTCAACGCGAGGTAAGCCCAAGCCATCTCAGCGCAAGCCATGGCTCGCTCGTGCTTCGTGACATCGGGCATGGCGAGCATGTTGTTGAAACACTCCAGAGCCTCCTTGTGCTTGTGAATGCGCATAAACATGGAGCCGCGGTATTTATACCACTTCGACGACTTCTCTGGCGTTATTCTGATGAGCGAGTCCTGGAAAGCCATCGCCTTGGTGATATACTTCTGATAATAGGTAACGTCGTGCGCGAAATCGGCCATCGACCGCCATAGGAGAACACTCCGCTCGAAATAGTCGTGACGCAATGTTGGCGGCAACGTGGCATACTGGATACTGTCCAACTGCGAGTAGGCTTCGTTCAGCAATCCTCCGGAAGCGAGACAAAACACCAAAGCCAGCCGGGAACGGTCGAGACGCTCACGGTCGTTCATGCGGAAAGCCAGCACTTTACACTGCTGAGCATAGGCCACGGCCGAATCGTAGCAGTAGCTCTTGTAGTCGTCGAACAAGGCATAGAGAGCCTCGTAACGATCTTCATCGGTCAGAGCTGCAGCAACCTTCTTCCGGTCTTCGCCGATACGGTCTTGCTTCTCCTTCTCGTAGACATCACGCTTTCGCAGACTTTCGTCCAAACGCTCCATCCATGAGCTCTGGGCTTTACACACAGCCGTACTGTTGAGTACGCCCAACAATATGATGCACAATTTCAGATAAACTCTCATTCGAAAAAAGTTTTTGTCGCTAATAATGCCACAAATATACGATAAATATTACTATAGCGCAACAAAACGGTTGACAATTTAAGGATTATTTACAACTATTAATTTCCATCCACACTTCATCCAAACAAGAAAGAGGACGCCACCTGACGCCCTCTTCCTGTACTTGATTATCGAAAAAAACTTAGAAATAGTAGGCCAGCCCTACCTGCCAGTTGTTGGTCTTGGCATGGAACACCTTGTCGGTGGTGTCACGGAGGCGGGCATCGCCGGTATTGCCGATAGGGATGTTGTAGCGGGCAGACACCTCGATGTGACTGATAGTGACTCCTCCGCCGACATTGACGCTGAAGAACGAATCCTTGAATCGCCAGTCGTTGACGTTGTCGAGATCAACCTCCTTGTCGCCAAGGTTGAAGGCTATCTGCGGTCCGGCAGCGAGGAAAATGTTGGCCATGTTGCCCAGTCCGATGCTGTAACGCACGTTCAGGGGGATGTCAACGGTGTTCTGCTTGACGGTCTCCTCGGCCAGCTTGCTCTCCCGGTGGTTGTAGAGGGCAGAAAGATCGACACCCAGTCCTACTACAGGCAGGGAGAACTTCACAGTCGGTCCGACAAAGAAGCCGACACGGTTTTCTGAATTGAGGTCGGTATTCTTCAGCGTGAACTCCGTGAGGTTGACACCACCACGCAGTCCGAAGCGAATCTTACTGCCTTCCTGCGCTGAAGCCGTGAACGACATCAAGGCCAGCAGCGATACGATAACATATTTTTTCATAACTATTCTTTTGTTGGTTGATGATGCTTAGTGACGTTGACGACGCACGGAGACGCGTGCCGAGCCACTCGACGATGAGCGTGGCGACGAAGAACGCTTCGAGCGCACCTTCGGCTCGCGGGCTGCCTTCTGCTCTTTTTCGGCCGGTTTCTCGTCGACATCGCCCGAACCGCTGCGGCGGTTGCGCACACTGCGCTTTTTCTTCACCTTGACATTGGCCTGGGCGTTGGCAATGCTGTCGAGCGAGTCTTTCTTCTCCTGATCGCCCCAGACGGTCTTCTCGAAGGCCATCAGCTCGTCTTCTATCTTCTTCTGTTCGGCCTTCATGATGGAGTCGTTGCCGTTGGCCACCTGTGCAAGCGTCTGTCCGAGCAGGTTGTTGGTCTTGTAAATCTTGCCCTTGTACATATTCTTCGTGAAGAAGTCGTCGGCCGACATCGTAGCGGCATTATTCTTGTCGCTTGTCATCAGGACAAACTTACCGAGGTAGGGAGCCAGGTCGTCATACTTCACCCAGAAGAGGGGATATTTCGAAGTGCCGTCGCCGAAGTCGTCCTCACGGTTTAATACCGGACAGAGCGCAACGACCTTACGGTGGAAGGCAGCGTTGGCCTGATCGTAATAGGCACTCTCCTTCAGATAGTAGCTCTTCACCTCGGCCGAAGGATAGTCGCTGGGATCGATGCGCATGCGACCCTCGTCGTTCACCTCATAATAGATATGATAGTTGTCGAGGATGGTCTTTCCCTTGATGCGCGCCTTCGGTTCGAACGACTCGCTGTCGCTGACGGGCGAATATTCGTAGGCGGGTACTCTCCCTGACAGTACAAGCTGGAACATATAGACGAAGAGGTTCACCTGCGAACCGATGGCCTCTTTGGGGTAGTAGAGTCCGGCATTCTCTGCCTCGCTGAGATCCACCTCGCGATAGATGTCGCGTCGCCACACGACGTCCTCCGACATCGCCTGTGCCACAGGGAAGGATATCTGTGCGCGGGTGGTCATGTTGTCGGCGTTCGACTTCTGTTGTTGCTGTTTCTTCTGCTGCTCCTGTCGGCGTGCAGCGGGCTGTGCCATCACCGAAAGGGTGACACAGGCCAAGACTGCTATGATTGTTACTCTTTTCATTCTTCTGGGATGATTGGTATTTACTGGGATTTATTGGGATGATTGAGAACTTACTTCACGATGACCTCCATCGCTCCAGGCAGGGTGCGGGCGATACCGTCAGGTCCGACAGCCTGCACGTGGGTGATGTAGAAGCGCTTGTTGCGGGCCAGCTTGCGGAAGGTGTCCTTCTGCCGCTCGTTGAAGGACGAGCCCTGGCTCACATACGGCACGGCATTACCCATGTTGTCGTAGAAGACAGCCTCGAAACCCGTCACGCGGAACTCGATGTCGAGCAGTCCGTCGTCGATGGCGGCATGCAGGTTGCTGAGCGACATGAGCTGTGCTTTCTGTAAGCCACCGCCCCTGAAGCGGTTGTCGCCCACGACGAGATAAGGTGTCGGGTCGGGCAGTTTGCGCACCTTGAACGTCACAGGAGCCATCGTACGGGTCGTTCCCTTGTCGTTGACGGTGACGGTGAACGTCACGTCCTTACCCACCGATGATGGTACGGCAACATAATGGCCGTCGCCCTTCGCTGTGAGTGTGCCGCCACTCATGCTGACATTGACGGCATTGGCCGGCACACCGCCAACGCTGACGGTCATCGGGTTCTGATAGCCTGCATAGAGCACGTTCATCAGGTCGGCAGCCACCGTAGCGGTGTTGGGAGCCGGAATGACGCTGTATTTCTGAAGGAAGTCGCGACGGATGGTCTCGCCGGCAGCGTTCTTCGTGAGCAGGTAGCCTCCAAAAGAGTGCTCTCCTACCCCACTGGCCGTGAAGGCATAACGCCCGTTGCTGGTGTTGATGCGCGTGCCGCCTACATAGATTTCGGGTTGCTGTGTGGTATCGACGGCAGCCATGACGATGTTGGCCGTGAACTGCTCGCCGGGATAGAGTACCGTCTTCTCCGGGATGACAAAGGCATCGAGCTTGTTCACACGGATATCCTTCACGTCGACATTCGCCACAAGCGAGTGTAACACCTCGCCCTCGGCATAGCGCACGTCGCTCTGCAGCTTGGAGAGCAGCGTGACAGCCGCTGCCACGGGCATTCCCTCGAACATAGCCTCCTGCCAGTTCTTGCCCAGACCTTTCGACTTCTGGGGTATCTCAGTGGTGAGGTTGTTGCGGATGAGATCCTGCTGGCGCTTCTCGGGCACCATCTTCAGGATGCGCTCACGGAACGAGTTGATGGCATTGTAGAGCTGCTGACCGCGGCCGCGACCTGGAGCGAGCATCACCTGCGAGGCAGCCTCGAGGTCTTCCTTGTTGACGATATTGTGTACATCCCCGTTCTTGCCGTCAGCCTCGCGGACGATAGCCTCTTTCAGCTCCTGGGCAAAGTTGTAGAGCGAGTCGCTCATACGCTTCACCGCCGTGGCCTTGTCGAACCATTGCTTCACCTTCTCGGGGTTCTGTTTCATCATCTCCTCGAAGTCGGTATAAATGGCCTTGTTCTCCTTGGTCGAGTTGGCCGTAGTGCGGCCGAGGCTCTCCTCAACAATAGAGAAGCCCTCGAGCACCTCCGTAGAGACGTTCAGAGCCAGCATAGCCATCAGCACGACATACATCAGGTTGATCATCTTCTGGCGCGGCGAAACGGGTCTTTTCTTGATTGCCATAGAGTTTTTTATTTTCGATTTTGTCGATTTTGTCGGAATTCCGGTATTACGGTATTCCGTTTTTCCGTTATTTCGATGTTACGATGATAAGATTGCAAATTATGGCTGCGGCTGAGCGGCAGCTGCAGCACCAGGCATGTTGACCGTCATGGCCTCGATCATGCGGGTATAGATGCGGTTGAGCTCTTCTATCTGCGAGGCCATACGCTTCATCTGGGCATTGATCTCGTCGGTAGTGCCAATCTGCGAGCTGGCTGTCTTGAGCTGCATCTCGTAAATCTTGCAGATACCGGTGAGCGTACGGTTGAGGTTCTCCATCTCCTCCGAGTCGGTAGTGAGGCGACGGCTCTGTTCCGAAACCTTCTCCAGCACCTCGGTGAGTTCCTTGAGCTGTTCGACATAGCCGTTGGTGGCCTCGGTCATCTCCTCCGAAATGCTCTTCGATGCAAGCATCTCCGTATCGAGGACAGCTGCGGCATTCGGGTCGACGACACCGCCGATGACACCACCGCCAATCACGCCGCCTCCGACAACACCGCCGCCACCGATGGCTCCTCCGTTGACAACCACACCGGAGCTCTCGCCCACAGCACCGGTAGCAATACCAGTGCCGCCACCACCACCGATGATGATGGTGCCGCCACCGGTTGTGCCAGCACCTTGCTGCACGACGACGGGATTGCCCTCTTCGTCAAGCTCTGTTTCTGTCGTCTCGCCATCTTCCTCTTGCTCTCGCAGATGCGTGGGCAGGTCCATGCCGTCGGCAGTCTTGTCGAACGGACGGTCGAAGGCCGAGATGAAGAACACGAACACCTCCGTACCCATTCCGAGGAAGAGGAAGAAGTTGGCTCCCGGCAGGTGGGTCAGCTTGAAGAGCGTACCCAAGATCACGATACTGGCGCCCCACGAGTAGGCGTAGTTAAGGAACGTCTGTCCGGGGACGCTGTCCATCCACTTCTGCAGACGATAAACGATATTGAATTTGCTGTATCGGGTCATTATGATTTACGATTTGACGATTTTCTATTTACGATTGATTCGACTGTTGAGTCATTGACATTTTTACGATTGACGGGTGCGAGGCTTGTTCAGTGGGCTGTAGTGATGCTGAAGTTTCGCTTCGTCTCACGCATGGTCTTTATCTTCACTTTTTTTTTCCGCCCTTCTTCTGCTTATCGCTCGACGAGCTGGCTAACGAGCGCACACAGCGGAAACCGATGTAACAGCGCGGCTGGTTCTGATACTCCCACGTGCGCCATGCCGAGCGGATATAGCTCTCGGGATCTTTCCACGAACCGCCCCTGACGCTCTTCTTCTTCAGCCGGTAGGGGTCTTCCTTTGCTGCCTTGTAGTCGAGCTGCGGGTTGATGTCGTTCATCGCATCCACACCGGCCTCGGTATAGATGGTACTGGTCCATTCGGCCACGTTGCCGGCCATGTCGCACAGTCCGTTGGTGTTGGTGCCATAGATGCCCACCTTGCTGGTGATGAGGTTGCCGTCCTTGGTATAGTTGCCGCGGTCGGGCTTGAAGTTGGCGTAGAAACACCCATCTTCACTCTTCGTATCGCCCTGGTTCTCCCACGGGAACTCTGTTCCGTCCTTACCGCGTGCGGCATACTCCCACTCGGCCTCTGTCGGCAGACGGTAGCGCTGCACATAGCGAGCCTGGTCGCCCAGTCCCTTCAGCAGATAGTCGGTGCGCCAAGCACAGAAGGCATTGGCCTGCTCCCAGCTGACACCCACCACGGGATAGTCGTTGTAGGCGGGATTGGAGAAGTAGTAGCGCATATAGCCCTCGTTCTCCGAGTTCTTGAAGTCGTTCACCCAGCAGGTGGTGTCGGGATAGATATTGACGATGTAGGTATTGAGGAAGTCCCACGGTCCGGTCAGCGGACGCTCGATGGTCTCGCGTACGATACGTCCCTCGTCGTCGATATAGGCTGTGTCTTTCGAGATCATCACCACCTCGTTGGGGTCGACGACATGGTCGGTGTTGAGGTCGCGCTCCTCGGGAACCAAGCGGTTGCGGCGCAAGGCTGCCGTGGTGTAGTCGTAGATCTCGTAGCGATAGTTCATCTGGCTGGCATCAAGCATCTTCTCGCCCGTGACGGGATTGGTCACGTAGAGGCTCTCTATGGCACGCTGCTCGTCCTCGTTGGGCTTGCGCGGCAACGACTTCTTCCAGTTGAGGTGGGGCGTTACGGGGTCGCCGTTCTTATCCTCCGTGATCATATACGTCTCGTCGCCGCCATACGACGGGTCGGCAAGACGTGTGCGGAGGATGCTGTCGCGCACCCACATCACGAACTGCTTATACTTCGAGTTGGTCACCTCCGTCTCGTCCATCCAGAAGCCATCGACAGAGATGTCCTTCACCGGTGTCTGCTTACCCCAGAGCGAGTCGGTCTGTTCTGTTCCCATACGCAGGTAGCCACGCTTCACAAGGGTCATGCCGAAAGGAGTAGGCTCGGCAAATCCTCTGCCGCCCACACCAGTCACTTCACCGCCGCTGCCGCCTCCCTTGGCGAGTTTGCTTCCGAAGCAACCCGTCAGGCAGATCATTGCCACGAGGCACAGGGCCATTGTTACTTTCTTCATCTGTATCTTATTTATTTATTACTTTTCTTATATCCGTCCTCCTTCAAACTTCCTACATCAACCTTCTCACAGAATCCTCACACTCTTGTGCTTGTTCCTGCCCTTCTTGAACAGGTTGATGTCCTGCTGGTAGCCCACGAAGAGTTCGTGAGCACCGTTCTCCAGGCCGATTCCCTGTGTATAGGCTTCGTAGCTGTAGCCAACGTTGATGCCGTGGAACGAGCCGCCAAGGAGTACCGTCACCGAATTCTTAGGACTATAGGTCACACCCGCATACATGTGTCTGTTCTCATGACGGTAGACCAACCGCCCCGTCAAGTCACCGCGATAGCCGACCATGTCCGAGCGTAACAGCACCGACACTGGGATCGTCAGGTTGGGATTGCGTAGGCGGAACGTGTAGCCGCCAGTGACGAAGAACGAAGGGTCTATCTTCAACTCGTTGCGCTCGCCCAGTTCCACGAGGGGTGCCGTCAGGTGTTGTGCCGAGACACCCGCATACCAACGCTTGTGCTTGAAGTAGAGACCGGCTGCAAGGTCGAGCGCACTGCCGTCCACCTGCGATGTGGGCAACGCATCGTCGCCAGGATCGTTGAAGTCGAGCTTCGAACCGTCGAGCTTCTCCGAGAGGAAACCGGCTTGTATACCGGCGCTTATCATGCCTCCGAAGAGTGCATGCTTGTAGGCATACTGCACGGCTATTCGCTGATGGGTGAACGCACCGATGTTGTCGCTCAAGATGCTGGCACCCACGCCGTGGTAGGTCTTCAGGGCATAGAAGGGGATGTCGCCGGCGATATACATCGTGTTCGGGTTATGCCGGAAGCCCACCATGCTCATGTTGTAGGCTGCTGTCACATTGATTTTGCTCTCTTTGCCCACCGCTGCGGGGTTGAACGAGGGTTCCATGACGAAGTAGTGGCTGAAGGCCACATCATACTGACTCCATGCCTCTGCAAAGGCCATGAAAGCCAGTACAAAACTGATGATAAATCGTCTGTACACGCTATAATAACGCGATTTTTCCGATTTTATTGTATCTAAAACTATTTTTTCTTCAAAAAAATGCAATGTTTTTCGTAACTTTTCCTATGGAGAAGTTACTGACACTCGGAAATGAAAAGAAAAAAGCGAGCTTTTCTTTTGCATTTCACTCGTTTTTTAGTAACTTTGCCGCACAATCTAAAAATCAAGAAAATATGAAAGTACTACTGATCAACGGAAGCCCACGCCGCAAGGGCAACACCTTCCTCGCCCTGAGCGAGGCTGCCACGACGCTCCAGAAGCATGGCATAGAGACCGAAATCGTACAACTTGGCACCAAGCCTGTGCGCAGCTGCATCGCCTGCGGACAATGCCAGGCAAAGCAGCTCGGACGCTGCGTCTTCGACGACGACATCTGCAACCGCATCGCCGAGAAGCTCGACACTACCGACGCGCTCATCGTAGGCTCACCCGTCTACTACGGACAGCCCAACGGAGGCATCCTCTCCCTTATCCAGCGACTCTTCTTCTCTGCCGGAAGCAAGGTGCAGAACAAGCCGGCAGCCGCTGTCTGCGTATGCCGACGCGGCGGAGCCTCAGCTGCCTATCAGACGATGAACATGCCCTTCGAGATGATGAACATGCCCGTCGTCACCTCGCAATACTGGAACATCGTCTACGGACGCGAAGAGGGGGAGGCAGCCCTCGACACCGAGGGCATGCAGACCATGCGCACCATGGCCGACAACATGGCCTGGCTGCTGAAGAAGATACACGCCGACGGCCAGCCTGACTACCCTCAGCGCGAGCCTTGGCAGCCCATGCACTTCATCCGCTAAGACACCATGAACTGGAAAGAACTATACAACAGCAAGCTCACTACCATCGAGCAGGCCATCAAGAGCATCCACGACGGCGACGGCGTGGTGATGGCCGATGCCGCTGGAGCACCGCGAATGACGGAACAGGCACTGGCACTTCATGCCGAAGATTATCACGACGTCAGCATCTATCACATGCTCACACTGGGCGAGGGTGAGACGCTTGGCACCGTGGGGTATGGTCACTTCAGACACCTCACCAACTTCCTCGCACCCAACTCGCGCGAACATGTGTGGAGCGGAAACGGCGACTACGCTCCGGCTTTCTTCAAGGATGTCGCCCGCATGCTGGGCAAGGAGATAGCCTGCGATGTGGCCGTGCTGACCACGACACGCCCCAACAGCGAGGGATTCGTCTCCGTCGGTGTGTCGTGCGACTATAGCATCGCCGCTGCAAAGAAGGCGCGGACGGTCATCATTGAGGCCAATGCCCAGATGCCATTCACGCATGGTGATACGTTGCTGCACATCTCTGAGGCAACGCATATCGTAGAATGCGACTACCCGCTGCCCGAACTGCAACCGGCTCCAATAGGACCCGTCGAACAGGCCATCGGACGCTATTGTGCCCAGCTCATCGACGACGGTGCCACGCTGCAGCTCGGCATCGGCGCGATACCTGATGCCGTGCTGGCTGAACTCAAGGGAAAGCACGACCTGGCCATACACACCGAGATGTTCTCCGACGGCGTTGTCGACCTGGCTCTGTCGGGCGTGATCAACGGAAAACGCAAGACCGTCTACCCCGGGAAGATCGTGGCCACCTTCGTCATGGGAACGAAGAAGCTGTACGACTTCCTCGACAACAACCCGATGGTTGAGATGCTCACCGTCGACAAGGCCAACGACCCGTACATCATCGGGCAGAACGACAACATGGTGGCCATCAACTCATGCATCGAGATAGACCTGCAGGGGCAGGTGGCAGCAGAGAGCATGGGTCTGAAGCAATTCAGCGGCACTGGCGGACAGGTGGACTTCATCCGCGGAGCGGCCTTCTCGCGTGGCGGAAAGAGCATCATCGCCATGCCCTCGACGGCAGCCCGTGGGAAGGTGAGCCGCATCGTACCCTTCCTGCAGCCTGGAGCCGCCGTGACGACATCGCGCAACGACATCGACTATGTCGTCACCGAATACGGCATCGCCCACCTCTGGGGCCGCTCGCTCCGTGAGCGTGCCCGGTCGCTCATCGCCATCGCCCATCCCGACTTCCGCCCGATGCTCACCGAAGAGTTCTTGCGACGATTCCCGTAAAGCAGAGACGGGGTGCGGCAAAAAACGCCTAAGATTCTTTGCCCGTTTTTCCGCTTCCAAAGAAATGGCAGCAGACATCGTCAGAGATGGTTTCTGAGCCTGTCAGAGATGGTCTCTGACCCTATCAGAGATGGTTTCTGAGCTTGTCGGAGATAGTCTCTGACCGGCTCAGGGAATATCTTTGACCCGATCAGAAGCCATTTCCAACAAGCTCTGGAAGCATTTGCAATATCTGTGCAGCCCACTTCTATGAGCAGCACATTTTCTATTGAAAAAGGTTTCGTCGGGAAATAGCCCAACACCTCACCAAACAGCCCCAAATCCCCCTGTTTATCGGCCTTCCCGATGGTGAGGTGTTTCTTCATCACCTCACCACACCCCCCCACCAGAGACCTCACCATCCATTGGATTCTATGTGCTGTTGCGACGCAAGGAAGCGTCGCCTCCTACATGTGCCACTTGGACCCTCTCGGGGAGGCTGTGAGGGGGGCCGATGGTGAGATGATTGGTGAGGTGTCTGGTGAGGTGTTTCTCAAACACCCCACCATCCGAATCCCGCTGTAGCACAGGCTTTTCCGCCATTTTGGTGAGGTGTTGAGGTTTTTTCTGAAAAAACAATTCCCGTGAGGCGTTCGCCATCCTCTGTGATTGTCGAAGACGCGACATGCGGTCCATTGCCAAAAACTTCAACTTAGACTAAGGACTTGATGCAATGTGGGAAGAGAGGGCACGATGAAGCACAGCCCTATCGTCCTGATAGTCGCAAACCGAAGCAAAGACTGCTGTATATCTCTTATATCCTACATCAAACCACAACAGTTGTAGTCCTGTCCCCATTCGCCTTGGGTTGTATATCTCTTATATCCTACATCAAACCACAACCGCTTTCCACGTCTGCCCTTCTCGCAAAGGTTGTATATCTCTTATATCCTACATCAAACCACAACTCCAGCGTACAAACATTATGAATGCTAATGTTGTATATCTCTTATATCCTACATCAAACCACAACGAAGAAGCGTTTCTTGTTCGTCGCTATCGCGTTGTATATCTCTTATATCCTACATCAAACCACAACGATGAGGTTAAACACTACCTTTTAGCCAGAGTTGTATATCTCTTATATCCTACATCAAACCACAACGGCCTTCCATTCCTCGCTACCACGACGAAGTTGTATATCTCTTATATCCTACATCAAACCACAACTGATAAGTGCAAACACTTTTCTTGATAAAGTTGTATATCTCTTATATCCTACATCAAACCACAACATTCAATCAGTGGCAAACATTCTTAATAAGTTGTATATCTCTTATATCCTACATCAAACCACAACGTGGGCAGGGTGCTCACTTTCTCGGCACGAGTTGTATATCTCTTATATCCTACATCAAACCACAACTCACATTGGATTCTAAGAATAGCAGGCTTGGTTGTATATCTCTTATATCCTACATCAAACCACAACATATAGGCGATGTTCACGAAGTCGTCGCTGGTTGTATATCTCTTATATCCTACATCAAACCACAACGCAGTTCGGCTCCAGGAGCTCGACAAGGAGTTGTATATCTCTTATATCCTACATCAAACCACAACTCCGCAGCCCGGCCATCATCATCCGAGGCGTTGTATATCTCTTATATCCTACATCAAACCACAACGCTCACTGATGCGTGCATCCTCCTCATGTGTTGTATATCTCTTATATCCTACATCAAACCACAACTCACGAAGTTCATCCGCTTGCTTGGTCCAGTTGTATATCTCTTATATCCTACATCAAACCACAACGTAGAACGTCAGCTCATAGCTAAAGGGTATGTTGTATATCTCTTATATACTACATCAAACCACAACGCCATATCGTTACGTTAATTTTAATTTGTCGTTGTATATCTCTTATATACTACATCAAACCACAACGATGTAATTGAACATAATACAAATGATGGGTTGTATATCTCTTATATACTACATCAAACCACAACCTCCTTGTGTATCTTGGCGTGACAGGCATCGTTGTATATCTCTTATATACTACATCAAACCACAACCGGAAATACTCTCTATATTCTGATACAGCAGTTGTATATCTCTTATATACTACATCAAACCACAACCTATGTCTTTTATATTACTTATTACCAACATATTAGCTACGAATTACTTCACAGGAAGTGGTTAATGATGCTTCTTTTCTGGTGCAAATATACTAAAATAATTCCAATTGCAATGGCCTTGCCACTATTTTCTTCTTTTTTTCTTTCCCCCAGAAGTTGATGATGTCACCATATTGTTTGTCTGTCACGCTCAGAATGCTGACCATGCCCGTGTCAGGGATGAACGACTTGACCCTTTTGATGTGAACTTTCTGGCTTTCGTAAGAAGCACAATGGCGGATATAGACGGAAAACTGAAGCATGGTGAACCCGTCTTTCATCAGGTTCTTCCGGAATAGGGCGGCCGTCTTTCTCTCTTTTTTTGTCGTCACTGGCAGGTCGAAAAACACAAAGAGCCACATAATATGGTAGGCATTCAGTCGTACTTCGCTCATACAAACGTAGGCAACGCCAGTTTGCTTTCTTCACCTTTGAACACTTTTAGCAACGACGCTGTCGTCATGGAGAGAGCTATCTGCAACGGACGCAGATTCTTGCCCATCACTACATCCGCTGTCAAGACTTTCAGCAATTCTGCCTTGGATGCTTTATCAAGTTCTTCTACGTCTCTGTCGATGTAGAGTCGATAAACAATCTCGTCGACGAAAGGACGATAAGGCTCCATTACATCGTCTGCCAACGGGTAGGCATTATAGCGGTTGCGATGGAAGAGTCCGAAAGCAGGAAACAGACCGGAACCGACAAGGGCTCTTGCCACCGCTGCCCGTAGGATGGCATAGCCATAGTTGAGCAGATTGTTGGGGGCATCACCCACACGTTCGCGCTGGAACCCTTTCTCGAAGAGTTTCCCCCAATAGATGCGTGCTGCACCTCCCTCTCGGTTGTCGCTGTCGCCCGATTTTACGTTCATGTAGTATGGCTTGAGCTGCTCTCCGTCCTTTCCCACCCTACTGAGTAAAGCAGCCTGATTGCGTATCTTGCTTTCTACGATTTGTTTCCAAAGTCTCTTCTTCGTCGGCTCTGATGCATCAATCTGATAGCGATAACTTTCCTGCAGCGTGGTGTTGCCTTCCAGACTCATCAGCATCGAACGGGGCATCTCCTTGTTGTCGCAGAATATGACAGACACATTGTTGTCTGCCAAAGCATTGAGCAGGGGGACAGTCATCCTGACCATCTGGTTTTCCACCACCACGAAACCTATATCTTCTATGGGGCGTGTGACGATTTGGTCAGAATCTTTGACGTCTATTACCAGTTGTTGGTCCTTTAGGCTCAACGAGGCAGGTTTTGTAAACATCAACGTCTGCTTGATCATATCAGCCTCCTTATCTCCCCTAAATCGTTGAGTTCGAAATCCACTCCTTGCACAAGAGCTTTGAATTGAGTATGCAGCATTTTTATTCCAGGTCGAAGTTCCTCATTTGCATTATAGGCTCCGTTCTTCAGCTTGATTTCTGTACTTTGTCGCGCATCTTGCTGAAAGACCAAGGCAATAGTTCCATAAGGATTTCCACTGACTATCATTGACGACAACCCCGTAACCTTATATAATCTCTTCACCAAGTTCTGCCTATCCAACTCCCAGACCTCCTCTGGCGAGTTCTCATAAAGCAATACCATTGTCCCGATTTTAAGGCAGTAAGCCAACGGGTAGCCATTCTTCACACTCTTTTGAGGAATTAGGCCATCTGTAGTTCCGTTACTTCTTTTAAAGAATTTCGCAGCATCGATATTGTTGACAATCTCAAACTCACGCTTCTCTTTTCCTTTCTTGTCCCGACCGATGTAGATTGCCATCATGTAGTTGCGGTCGTTCTGTACATGGAATTGCCGCTTATATTCATGGCGTGAGAGGTCACGCTGCTGCCGGATATGGATAGGTCGTGTGACTGAGCCTGTGAAGATACGCACTTTGCGGATGGGTATCTGCAGTTCTTCGTTCATCCATATCGTGTGCTCTAAAGCTTTCTTCAGACTGCCATGTTTCAGGATGGCATCGTCCACTTTTTGGCGTACGGCATCGTCAACAATATTTTTCACATCTTTCTCACTCAAGCTGTCAAGGCTCTTACGAACAACATACTTCACTTCGCCATCAACATCGATAGCTCCATAGTAGGTGTCATTGTGCAGCGATGCCCTGGCGGTATCTCCTTGCATGTATCCTTTGTCGCCACGTTTCCTCGTGTGCTTCTTCATGTTGTCCTTGGAATAGTGAGCGATGAGCAATTCGTTCTGAATGTTCTTGATGTCGCTGACGAAGGTAGGCCAGGGCTTGGGGAACTGTGCCTTGTCGATAGACTGTCCCCAACGGTGTGCCTCGTCTTGGTGGTAGTATTGTGCCAGCCGGTCGTACTCACTCTTACCGATACAAGCGATGGTGATGGCATCGATGCAGTGGTGCACATGGTTGACGCGTTCTTTCTTGGAATACTCTTCCTGAATGCCCCATATCTTCCGGAAGTCGGAAGTGGCGATGCCTTTAACAATGTACACATGCTTGAAAACAGACTTCAGATAAAGGCGTGCATAACGGGAGATGACGCTGATGTCGGTGCCTTGCCTACGGGAGAAGCCTTCTGGCACTTGCGTCATCGTGAAGCGCTGGTATTTGCCTCGCCAATAGTCGCGTTGGAGCGATAAAAGATGTCGCCGACGGATGATACCGTCTTTCTCTTCTTTCGAACTCGCGCGACTGCCTTTCAGGCGCCTGATGCGTCGGTCCAGTTCTTCGTAGGTCTCTTTCCATGCTGCGATACGCTGCAGGATTTCCTCATGGTTAGCCAAATCAGAAGGGAGCTGGGCTTTTTTCACCTCTCGGTTGAACTTGCTGTTACAGAGAGTCAGATTGGCTTTCGTGCTGTCGCCTCCCGCACTCTGCGGCACAGTGTGCTCGATGTCGTATTTGGGATTAGCCCCCAGAAAGTCAGCCAATTTGATTTCTTCACCCGTATAGAGACATTTGTGGTTTTGTTCTTCCCATAACTGGTATTTCAGAATATCGGTATCGGAAACCTCTTTCTGCCCAAACTCTTCTATCTTCTTTCTGCAGGCTTCCCTGTCTCTTTCATTCTCGCGCTGATAGTCTTGAATGGCTTTCCTGCGGTTGGCATCGTTAAGATAGCGAGAGAACTCTATATGTACTACAGTGTTCTCGTCTATCTTCCCTTCCTTCAGTAGGAGGTTGACCACCTTGCGCAGTCGGAACATCGAGTGCATGGCCATCGGGTTGCGCACACTACTGATACGTGGCGACCCCAACTGATATACGCCATCTTCATCAGGCTGGACATGAGGATAGAGGTCGATCATGGAAGGATGGTACAGTTTCTTGAGCTTTTGTTCCTCGACATGGTATCGCTCACGCAGATAGTCCTTGATGCAACCTTCCAACGTCCGGCTGTCGGTACGTTTGTCGTACGACAGCATTACATTGATGACATTCTCTATAGCAGCCTCTCGCGTTTCCCTGATACCCCATACATGACTCGGCAAGACCTCGACAAGATTGGCGAGAAAGACAGCCTGCGAATAAATAAGGCCATAGTCTTTCAGATAGGGCAATATCTTCTTGATGGCTTTCAGGCTCAGAGCTGCATAGTCTGACGGCAAGGTGATTTTGCTAAACTTCTCTGCCTGCGTGTCATCAAGTTGCAGACGACTCTTGGCGAAACCCTTCAGTTTCTCTTCGTCGTCGAAAAAGAACAAGGCGTGCCAGATGTCGTTGAGGATGTCGGTTCGTGATTTCCCGTCGGCCAATGTATATACTTCGCAAACAGCATCCAACCAGTCGGGGCCGAAAATATCCTCCAGTTGGGCATTGACGACACTGCCCGCCACAGACACATCCATCTGATAGTTGAAGCGGTAGGGCTTGGCTGCCTCGTCGCCATCGTAGCAGTAGTTGTTCTTGCCCGCTAGTTTCTTGGCAATATCCTCGAACAGAAATGATTTCTTCGATTTGCGCTTAAACAGGGGGACAACCAACGATTTCTCTTCTTTCGTGAGATACCGCAACTGATAGTCTTGAGGTGTCTGCATCTTGATGCTGTTCAAGAAACTCAGCATCCTGAAGTCTTCGTATAGCGGATGGGAGACAGGACAACGAGCCTTTCCCTTTTCGAAGGTGCACACGCCGACGGTACCCTTCTGCGACTTCAACGGACGCTGCGTAAAGATGGCACGCTCCATCTTCTCGACAAGTGGGGCATCAAGTTCTTGTTTCTTGCAGATTGCGTGAAATTCCTTCAGGTAGTGATCCTTACGCGATGTGTAGTGCGACCGAATCTTTTCTCCTCTATTATACAATTGGTAGAAGTATTCTCCGAGATAGGTACACCCTGCTTCTTCCATTGCTGCCGTCAGGTCGGAGATGCCTTCTTTGACGGCACCTTCCGACTCCTTAGCGGCTTCTTTACGGTTGCTCAAGAAGCCACGACGTTGGTTCAGGTGATAAAGAGCGCGTCCTAAAATATATCTTTGTGTCTGGTCGGACAAATCCAGCTTCTGTGTCAGACAAATGTAACGGAAGCGATATGGGTTGACGCACCCTTTGTCGTCGGTACGTTGCCAAGCCATGAAATCGTCGTTCATGGGATACTTCTTCTTCAACCGCCATAGCCGCAAATCGTTCTGACCCAGCGGGGGACACAGGTCGTTGTCGACAAGAACAGCCAACAACCGGATTTTCCTTACTTTACGTCGCCAGTAGTGCTTTCTCACAGACCTGTGCTCGGTTCGTTCTGCTGCTTTTGACGACTCGATACCTTTCTCTATCTTGACGCCTTCAGCAAAGATGTTCGTTCCTTTTTCTAACAGCTTATATTCACTATCATTCTTTTCCACAATAGCCCACCCAAGGCTGTTTGTGCCAGTGTCTATTCCTAAAATTCTTTCCATGAATATTAAAGTTTGATAAATTCGGGTGTAAAGATACTATATTTTTTTGATACAACCAAACTTTTTCGTAACTTTGCATCGTAAGATTCCTACATCTTATCACAATAAGGCCTTCATGGCCGAAGGGTAAAACCTATGCTCCCGCTTCGGTGGGAGCTTTTTTTTGAATATATGTTTACCCTGTGGGGATAATTAAGGATGGTAAAGAAAATCCCGCAGATTCTCCAAAGAAAAGAGGGGAAAACTGCGAAATCGCTTGCTTGCTGATTCGTTATTGCTACAAAGCCACGCCGATATTTCCGAACCAGCAAATAATCCGGCATCCTTTAACTTCTTACCTGGTTTGTTAAGAATACGGAGCCCTTTCCCTCATCCTAATTGTTAAAAACGATGCAAAAACACAGATTTCCCTTGCCATTACACTTGAAAGTGAAATATTTGTCGTATATTTGCAGCGAAATAAGACAAATACAATTATGAGCGAAGCCGAATTAGTATTAGTGGAAGAAGCAAAGAAATGCACTCTTTACACCATTCAGTTCCTCTCGGAGGATGAAACAGAGTTTGAGCAGTTTTTCAACAAGTTCAAAGACGACGTTGAGTTCAGCCCTGACTTAATGCGCATTGTAGGCTTCCTTGGCAAAATCGCCGACTTCGGAGCCTTGGAGCGATATTTCAGGCTCGAAGGCAAGATGAGTGACCACGTTGTTGCATTGCCTACCGTACAGTCGAAGCTACGTCTCTATTGTCTGCGCCTTTCCGACAGGATTCTCGTTTTGGGTAACGGTGGCGTGAAGAATACGAAGACCTACGAGGAAAGTAAGGAGCTGAGCGGCTATGTGCTGACACTTCAAAACTTCGACCGCCTGATAAAAGAAGGCGTAAAAGACGGCACAATCATAGTGTCTGAAAATAAAATAGAAACTGATAAAACGTTTGACCTATGAAGACGATGAAGACCCCATTCAAACAGATGTTGGCGGCGGTGCCTTCCGACATTCAGCAGGAGGTGGACTTGGAGTTTGCCATCTCTAATCGTATCCATGAACTGATGGTACAGCGCGGCTTAACGAAATTGGAGTTTGCTCAGGCCCTTGGCAAGCGTCCCAGCGAGGTGACAAAATGGCTCAGCGGCCAGCACAACTTCACCATCCGCACTTTGTCGGCACTCTCGGAGTTTTTCGGAGAGTCGCTGGTGCGTGTCTGTTAGTTCCATCTCGGCATGACAACATAATTTTGACTATAAGTTGTGCTTTTGCATCGTAAGATTCCTACATCTTATCACAATAAGGCCTTCATGGCCGAAGGGTAAAACCTATGCTCCCGCTTCGGTGGGAGCTTTTTCATGAATATATGTTTACCCTGTGGAGATAATTAAGGATGGTAAAAAAAATCCCGCAGATTCTCCAAAGAAAAGAGGGAAAATCTGCGGAAACAAATCTGTTGGTTGCGCAGCGTGTCGCTGCAATGTGGTTGAACGGCAAAGCCTAACAAACCTCAAGGTTGTCGAACTTCGCCATCCAGAGGCTAAAAACGAAACCGGCCACAGACATGGCAGCCATAGCAAGTAATCCAGTCATGATGATTTCTCCTATCTTTAAAAGGTGAATAATTTCGGTGCAAAAGTACGACGAAACCGGCACTTGCGCAACCATTGGCTATGACTTTCGCTGCAACGCTCACCACAAGACAGCTGCATTGCAGCTATCGACCGTTTCGATAGCCGGGCGTTTTTGCAGCAAAATGTTTTGTTGTTCGGGCAGAAATAAGTAACTTTGCAGCCTGTTGGAAACAAATGTGGATATGGAAATAAGACAACTGAGATACTTCGTCAAGCTGGCAGAGACGCTCAACTTCTCTACCGCCGCCAAGGAACTGTTTATCACCCAGAGCACCCTTTCGCACCAGATCCTGCAGCTGGAGAACAAGCTGCAGCAGCCGCTCTTCCAGCGAAACAGTCACGAGGTGTCGCTCACGGAGGCGGGACAGATGCTGCTGCCCTTAGCCAAGGAGACGCTGCATGCGGCGGACAACTGCGTGTTGCAACTTGAAGAATTGAAGAACCTGTCGGCAGGTGAACTGAACATCGGCGTCACCTTCTCGTTTGCGGGCATCATGGCCGAAACGGTAACGGCATTCCTGCGGAAGCACCCTCGCGTGAAGGTGAACGTCACACAGTCGACCATGGCACAGCTCATCGAGCAACTCGAGAACCACGAGCTCGACTTCGTGCTGGCCTACAAGCCGACGATGGCCCATCCGAAGATAGACAGCCAGATACTGTTCCACCACCATCTGGCAGCCGTCGTCAGCGAGCACCATGCCCTTGCCAGTCGCGATGCCGTAACCCTTGAAGAGCTGCAGCGCTACGACCTTGTGATGCCGCGAAGGGGCACTCAGGCCCGCAATGCCTTTGATGCCGCCGTAGCAGAAACCGGCTTCCGGTATCGGATAAAGGTTGAGATGAACATGGTCTACCTGCTCTTCAAGCTGCTCAAGGAGTCGAACTACGTCACCGTGCTCAGCGAGAGTACCGTAGCCTACGAACGCGGACTGAAAGCCGTTCGCATCGTAGAGACCAACGTGAAGGAACGACTGATGGAGGGATGTATCCACCAGTTGCGGAATGCCTATATCAAGAAGTCGGCGAAGGAGTTTATCCGTATGCTCGGCGAAAGCATCAGCAAGCTTGCCCTCACTGGCTTCAGCAGCCCTGACCAGCGCTGACACAGAGCCAAGGTCGGTCAGCTCACATTTAAAAAAAAAGGAAAAAGGGCGTGCCAAGAAAACAAGTCGGCATCATCTGCTGTGATGCGTCAGCACTTGTTTTTCTGGCACGCCCTTCGTTTTTATGGTCGTCTCAAGACATTGCGCTGAGGCTTAGTCGTCGAGGACGGTTTCCTTCTCGGTGAAGTCAAGCACATTCTTGCGGTTGGCCTGGATGCGCTCGTACTCTTCCTTCGAGCCGACGATGATCTTCTCGAACTCGCGCAGACCTGTTCCGGCGGGGATGAGGTGTCCGCAGATAACGTTCTCCTTCATACCGTCGAGCGTGTCTACCTTGCCCTTGATGGCAGCGTCGTTGAGCACCTTCGTCGTCTCCTGGAACGATGCAGCCGACATGAAGCTCTTCGTCTGCAGGGCGGCACGGGTGATACCCTGGAGAATCTGCGTCGACGTGGCAGCTACGGCATCGCGCACCTGGACCAGTCGCATGTCGCGACGCTTGAGCATCGAGTTCTCGTCGCGAAGCTTACGGGCTGTGATGATCTGTCCCGGCTTGAGCGTTTCGGAGTCGCCGGCATCGGTGACCACCTTCTTGCCCCAGATACGGTCGTTCTCTTCGGCGAAGTCGAGCTTGTCGACAATCTCCTGCTCGAGGAAGGTTGTGTCGCCCGGTTCGTTGATCATCACCTTGCGCATCATCTGGCGTACGATGATCTCGAAGTGCTTGTCGTTGATCTTCACACCCTGCAGGCGATAGACGTCCTGCACCTCGTTGACGATGTATTCCTGAACGGCGGTCGGGCCCTTGATGGCCAGGATGTCGTTGGGCGTGATGACACCGTCGGAGAGCGGTGTTCCGGCACGCACAGCATCGTGTTCCTGCACAAGAATCTGCTTACCAAGCGATACGAGATACTTACGCTGATCGCCAGTCTTAGAAGTGACGATAATCTCGCGGTTACCGCGCTTCACCTTGCCCATGGTCACCTCACCATCGATTTCTGATACAACGGCAGGGTTAGACGGGTTGCGAGCCTCAAAGAGCTCCGTGACACGCGGCAGACCACCAGTGATGTCGCCAGCCTTGGCGACGGCACGCGGAATCTTGACGAGGGTGGTACCTGTCTTGACCTCCTGTCCGTCTTCCACCACGACGTGGCCGCCGATGGGGAAGATGTAGGTACCGACCACCTGTCCGTCGTTGTCGAGCACATCGCACGTCGGCACAAGGCTCTTGTCGCGGCTCTCGGTGATAATCTTCTCGGTAAGACCCGTGGTATCGTCGGTCTCTGCCTTATAGGTAGAACCTTCCACGACATCGCGGAACTTCAGCTTACCGGCATATTCGGTGACGATGACAGCGTTGAACGGGTCCCAACGGGCCACAAGGTCGCCTTTCTCCACCATGTCGCCCTGCTTGAAGTAGAGCGAGCTACCGTAAGGTACGTTGACGGTAGAGAGGACGATGTTGGTATGCGGGTCGACGAAACGAGCCTCGGCCAGTCGGCTGACCACCATCTGGCACTCTTTGCCGCCCGTCTCACCTTCCTCAGTGAAGGGAACGACACGCAGCTCGTCGAACTCGATGCGGCTGGGATTCTTGGCAACGATAGAGGCGTTGGCAGCGGCATTACCGGCCACACCACCAGCGTGGAACGTACGGAGAGTCAGCTGTGTACCGGGTTCACCGATGGCCTGAGCGGCGATGACACCGACGGCCTCACCCTTCTGCACCATGCGCTGGGTGGCCAGGTTGCGTCCGTAGCACTTCATGCAGACACCCTTCTTGCTCTCGCAGGTGAGCACCGAACGAATCTCGACGGTCTCGATGGGAGAGTCTTCGATGGCCTGAGCGATGGGCTCGGTAATCTCCTCGCCGGCAGCGACAAGGAGCTTGCCTGTTGTCGGGTCGATGACATCATGAACCGACACGCGACCGAGGATGCGCTCATAGAGCGTAGAGATGGTCTCGTCGCCATTCTTCAAGGCCGAGCACTGCAGTCCGCGCAGCGTTCCGCAGTCTTCCTCGGTGATGATGACGTCGTGGGAGACGTCTACCAGACGACGTGTCAGATAACCGGCGTCGGCGGTCTTCATGGCCGTATCGGCCAGACCCTTACGGGCACCGTGCGTAGAGATGAAGTATTCGAGCACCGACATACCTTCCTTGAAGTTGGAGAGGATCGGGTTCTCAATAGTACCACGTCCCTCGGCACCAGCCTTCTGCGGCTTGGCCATCAGTCCGCGCATACCGGCGAGCTGCTTGATCTGGTCCTTCGAACCACGGGCACCGGAGTCGAGCATCATGTAGACGGCGTTGAAGCCTTGGTCGGCCTCGGTCATCTGCTTGAGCAGCACCTCGCCCAACTTGTTGTTGACGTGTGTCCACGCGTCGATGACCTGGTTGTAGCGCTCGTTGTCGGTGATGAAGCCCATGTTATAGTTGTCAGTGATGGCCTGAATCTCTTCGTTTCCCCTGTTGACGAGCTCTTCCTTCTCCTTCGGGATGATGATGTCGTCGAGGTTGAACGACAGTCCGGCCACATAAGCCATGCGGTAGCCCAGGTTCTTGATACCATCGAGGAACTCGCATGCCTCAGCGAAACCGACGTGGTTGATGACGTTGGAGATGATGTCGCGGAGCGACTTCTTCGAGATAATCTCATTGACGAAGCCTACCTCCTTCGGTACGATGTCGTTGACGATGACACGACCGACGGATGTCTCCACCATGTGTTCGTAGGGCTCGCCCTTCTCGTTGATATCGGGCACCATGACGTTCACCTGGGCATGGAGGTCGCACTTACCCTCGTTGTGGGCAATGATGGCCTCTTCGGGACCGTAGAAGGTGAGTCCTTCGCCCTTGGCTCCCGGACGGATCTTCGTTATATAGTACAAGCCGAGCACCATGTCCTGCGACGGCACGGTGATAGGAGCGCCGTTAGCAGGGTTGAGGATGTTGTGGCTCTGGAGCATCAGAATCTGTGCCTCAAGGATGGCCTCGTTGCTCAAGGGGAGGTGGACAGCCATCTGGTCGCCGTCGAAGTCGGCATTGAAGGCGGTACATGCCAGCGGGTGGAGCTGGATAGCCTTACCCTCGATGAGCTTGGGCTGGAAGGCCTGGATACCGAGACGGTGAAGCGTCGGGGCACGGTTGAGCAGCACGGGATGACCCTTCATGACATTCTCAAGGATATCCCAGATGACCGGTTCGCGGCGGTCGACAATCTTCTTGGCCGACTTGACGGTCTTGACGATGCCGCGCTCGATGAGCTTGCGGATGATGAACGGCTTGTAGAGCTCGGCTGCCATGAGCTTCGGCAGACCGCACTCGCCCATCTTCAGCTCAGGACCGACGACGATGACCGAACGGGCAGAATAGTCGACACGCTTACCCAGAAGGTTCTGGCGGAAGCGGCCCTGCTTACCCTTCAGCGAGTCGGAGAGTGACTTCAGCGGACGGTTGCTCTCGCTCTTCACGGCCGACGACTTGCGCGAGTTGTCGAACAGCGAGTCGACAGCCTCCTGCAGCATACGCTTCTCGTTGCGGAGGATGACCTCGGGAGCCTTGATCTCCATCAGTCTCTTCAGACGGTTGTTACGAATGATGACGCGGCGATAGAGGTCGTTGAGGTCGGATGTGGCGAAGCGACCACCGTCCAGTGGTACCAACGGGCGCAGCTCTGGCGGTGTGACGGGCAGTATCTTCATGATCATCCACTCTGGGCGGTTGATGTTGGCACTGCCGCGGAAAGCCTCGACCACCTGCAGACGCTTCAACGCCTCGGTCTTGCGCTGCTGCGAAGAGTCGGTGTTGGCGCGGTTGCGCAGTTCATAGCTCAGCGAGTCGAGGTCGAGGTTGACCAGCAGGTCGTAGATAGCCTCGGCACCCATCTTAGCGATGAACTTGTTGGGGTCGGTGTCCTCAAGGAACTCGTTGTCCTTGGGCAGGTTGTCCATAATCTCGATATACTCGTCTTCGTTGAGCAGGTCGTAGACATGCGAACCGTTGATCTCATCGCCTTCGCTGTCTTTCTTGCCTTCCAGCACACCCGGCTGTATGACGATATACTTCTCGTAATAGATGACGGCGTCGAGCTTCTTCGTCGGTACACCAAGCAGGTAGCCAATCTTGTTGGGCAGGCTGCGGAAGTACCAGATATGTGCCACGGGCACGACGAGCTCGATATGGCCGGAACGCTCGCGGCGCACCTTCTTCTCGGTGACCTCAACGCCACAGCGGTCGCAGACGATACCTTTATAGCGGATGCGCTTATACTTGCCGCAGGCACACTCATAGTCCTTCGTCGGACCGAAGATGCGCTCGCAGAAGAGGCCGTCGCGCTCGGGTTTATAGGTGCGATAGTTGATGGTCTCAGGCTTTGTGACCTCACCGAAACTGCTCTCCAAGATTTCCTGTGGCGAAGCCAGTCCGATGGTAATCTTGGTGAAATTACTCTTTATTTTGGAATCTTTCTTAAAAGCCATAATTCAATTGCGATTTTCTAATTTACGATTTACAATTTCAGTTTAGTCGAGAGTGACGCTGAGGCCGAGGCCGCGCAGCTCGTGGAGCAGCACGTTGAGCGACTCAGGAATACCGGGAGTGGGCATGGGCTCGCCTTTGACGATGGCCTCGTAGGCCTTGGAGCGACCCACCACATCGTCCGACTTGATGGTCAGGATTTCTTGCAGCACATGGCTGGCACCGAAGGCCTCGAGGGCCCAGACCTCCATCTCACCGAAACGCTGGCCGCCGAACTGTGCCTTACCGCCGAGGGGCTGCTGCGTGATGAGTGAGTACGGACCGATGCTGCGTGCGTGCATCTTGTCTTCGACCATGTGGCCGAGCTTCAGGAAGTAGGTGATACCCACCGTGGCGGGCTGGTCGAAGCGTTCGCCTGTCTCACCGTCGTAGAGGTGGGTAGAGCAGAGACGCGGCAGACCGGCCTTGTCGGTCCACTCCTGCAGGTCCTCGAGCTTGGCACCGTCGAAGATAGGTGTTGCGAACTTCACGCCGAGACGCTTACCGGCAGCACCGAGGATGGCTTCGAAAATCTGACCAAGGTTCATTCGTGAAGGCACACCCAGCGGGTTCAGGACGAGGTCGACGGGACGGCCGTCCTCGAGGAACGGCATGTCTTCCTGGCGTACCACCTTCGAGACGATACCCTTGTTGCCGTGACGACCGGCCAGCTTGTCACCGACACCGATCTTACGCTTCTTGGCCACATAGACCTTGGCCATCTGGAGGATGCCCGAGGGCAGCTCGTCACCGATGGTGATGGCCAGCTTGCGGCGCTTCAGCTCGGCATCGAGGAGCTTGTATTTCTTGATATAGTTGACGATGAGCTTCTGGATGAGCTCGTTCTTGTGCTCGTCGTTGGTCCAGCCGCCGCTCTGGATACCGTCGTATTCGAGGTTGCGCAGTGTAGCGATGCCGAACTTACTTCCCGTCGGGATTATTTCAGCACCAGTGTAGTCTTTCACACCCTGCGACACCTTGCCACGGGTCAGCTTCTGCAACTTCTCGACGAGGATGTCGCGGAGATCCTTGACCTTGGCTTCGTATTCTTCGTCGATCTTGGCCAGGACGATGCGGTCTTGCTTCTTCGACTCACGCGTCTTAACGGCACGCGAGAAGAGCTTCTTGTCGATGATGACACCCGTCAGCGACGGATTGGCCTTCAGCGAAGAGTCCTTCACGTCGCCGGCCTTGTCGCCGAAGATGGCGCGGAGCAGCTTCTCCTCGGGCGAGGGATCGCTCTCTCCCTTCGGCGAGATCTTACCGATAAGGATGTCACCGGGTTCCACACGTGCACCGACGCGGATGATACCGTTCTCGTCGAGATCCTTGGTGGCCTCTTCGCTGACATTGGGAATATCGGAAGTGAATTCTTCCATACCACGCTTTGTCTCACGTACATCGAGCGAATACTCATCGACGTGGACGCTGGTAAGGATATCGTCGCGGACGACACGCTCGTTGAGCACAATGGCGTCCTCATAGTTGTAACCCTTCCAAGGCATGTAGGCCACGAGGAGGTTGCGACCCAGAGCCAGCTCGCCGTTCTCGGTGGCGTAGCCCTCGGTGAGGATGTCGCCACGCTTGACGCGCTGTCCCTTCTCACAGATAGGACGCAGGTCGATGACCATGTTCTGGTTGGTGCGGCGGAACTTCGGGATGCGATATTCCTTCAGGGCCGGTTCAAAGCTGACGAACTCCTCGTCTTCCGTGCGATCGTAGAGGATGCGGATGGTGGTGGCATCGACATATTCGATGGTGCCTTCGCCCTCGGCGGTAATCATCGTGCGCGAGTCCTCGCACACTTGCTTCTCGATACCTGTACCTACGATAGGAGCCTCGTTGTGAAGCAGAGGCACGGCCTGGCGCATCATGTTCGATCCCATCAGCGCGCGGTGGGCATCGTCGTGCTCAAGGAACGGAATAAGTCCGGCAGCGATAGAAGCAATCTGCTGTGGAGCAACGTCCATCAGGTCGACATCGCTTGGCGGAACTACGGGGAAGTCGGCATCCTGACGACACTTCACCGTCGTGCGGATGAACGTTCCGTCTTCGTTCAGCGGAGCATTGCCCTGACCGATGACGTGCTCCGACTCTTCTTCTGCGGAGAGATAGACCACATCGTCGTTGTTCAGGTTGACTTTGCCGTCGGTTACCTTACGGTAGGGCGTCTCGATGAAGCCCAGCTCGTTGATCTTGGCATAGACGCAGAGCGACGAGATCAGACCGATGTTCGGACCTTCAGGACTCTCAATCGGGCAGAGACGGCCGTAGTGGGT
>CAMORS010000028.1 GCA_946624005.1 uncultured Prevotella sp.
GTCGATCGACTCGATGTCGTCGGGAGCCACCATCGAGATGTCCACGCCGGGAATGCCGTCGATGACGTAGTAGGGCTGCATGGCCTCGCCCTCGCGGAGCGACGAGGCACCACGCAGCGTGATGCTCGGTGTGCCCGAGGGGTCGCCGCTGGTGGTGACGGTAAGACCAGCCACCTTACCCTGCAGCATAGAGGCAGGATCGTTGAAGACGCCCTGGTTGAGGTCTTTGGCCTGTACGGTGGTGATGGAGCTCGTCACGTCCTTACGGCGCATGGTGCCATAACCCACGACGACCACCTCGTTCAGTGTGGTGTTCTCTTCCTGCATGACAATGTCGAGGCGCTGTCCGCGAACAGCCACCTGCTGTGTCTGATAGCCGATGTAGCTCACCTGCAGCGTCTTGCCCTGAGCCACACGGATAGCGAAGTTGCCGTTCACGTCGGTGACGGCACCGTTGTTGGTTCCCTGCTCCACGATGCTCACGCCGATGAGGGGCTCGCCTTGTGTGTCCTTGACCGAGCCTGTCACCTGCTGTGCAAACGCCGAGAAGCTGTTCAACAAGAGCAGTGCGAGCACCAAGACCCACGTCTTGCTCTTCTTCTGACTTTGTACGTTCATAACTTGACTTTTTAATGAATACTATTGTTTTTTTAAAGATTTCTCTTCAGTAGGTCGCCGTGTTCATACGTACGCGCGTGCGTTTGTACTTATTTTATTCATGGCGGAAAAAGCGGCTGCAAAATTAAACATTATTATTTAAAGGTGCAAGAAAAGTGAATAAAAATTGTCATTTGCTGCTTTTCTGTAACCCTTTTTACTGAAAAAAACTTGGTTTTGACTGATATTATTTGTCAATATTGGTAAAATGACCTAACTTTGCCGCTGATTCAGAGAAGGGAAGTGGTGTTGCCTGCCGGCATCCTGCATTCTGAAAGCAATAGCCACTTCCTATGTATAACCCCTTTAAAACCAAAGAAGCGTATGAGAAAATTTTTGATGACCATGATGCTCTCTGTGAGCATCCTCGGAGCAAAGGCCGGCGACTACGACTATCTTGTCTTGGTGTCGCAGCCTTCGGGCAGCGCAGCAACGCTGTCATCTATCGCCAGCAATGGCCTCACTATCACCTTTGTCAACGGAAATATCGTGCTCACGCCTGCTGAGGGCGACGTCAAGAGCCTGCCGATAGACGAATTGCAGATGATGTATTTCAGCGACACGGCAGAAGGAGGTGAGATCGTCACACCCACAATCATCGAGGAGGCTCTGGCCGAAATGGAGAGCCAGCCGGTGGAAGTATATAGTGCCGACGGCTCGTATTGTGGCCGTTTCGACAACCTCAAGGCAGCGCAGGACGCTCTTCAGCGCGGCGTTTATCTGGTAAAGAACAATGAGAAAACCGTAAAAATCACCGTAAAATGAATATCTTCAACAGTATCATATCTCGTACCCTCGCACCCTCGTACCTTCGCACCCTCGTCCAGACAGCCCTCGTGGCCGCAGGTCTCAGTGTGCAGGCACAGACAATGAACATCCATCAGGGCAACGTCACCTATGCCATCCCTGCTGCCGATGCCGGGCAGATGCCCTTCGGCAACAGTATGACGCTGACCGTTGGCGAGCGTGAATACACGCTCGGCGACATCACGAGCATCACCATCGACGATACCGAGGTGACGCCCAACACCGTCAGCGTCGACTACAACGGCTCGTCGGCCCACGTCACCATAGCCGGAAACATCGCGCCCTACGTCGATGCTACGGTCGAGGGAGCCCATGTGACCCTCGTCCAGGCTGCCGACTATGCCGGCGACGAAATCAGCTACATCCTGAGCGGACAGTCGGACAACGGCTCGCTGTGGATGGACGGTAAGCTGAAGGCTTCGTTCGTGCTCAACGGACTGACACTCCACAATCCCGACAGTGCAGCCATCAACATCCGCGACGGCAAGCGCATCAGCCTCGAACTGGCTGACGGTACGACCAACGCACTCAGCGACGGCCAGGGCGGTTCGTGGAAAGCCTGCCTCATGGTGAAAGGCCATACCGAGCTGAAAGGTGCCGGTGCGCTCACCATCGAAGGAAACACAGGTCATGCCTTCTGGGGCAAGGAGTATGTCGAGGTGAAGAAGACCTTCGGCACACTCAACATCACGAAGGCTGTGGGCGACGGCTTCAACGTCAATCAATACTTCGAGATGAAGGGTGGTAAGATAACCATCAGCGGTGTCGGCGACGACGGCATCCAGCTGAGCTACGATACCGACGACGACGGCAACATCGTTGTCGAGGACGAGAATACGGGCGAGGTGAAGCTCTCGGGCGGCACGCTCACGGTCACGACGACGGGTGCCGGTGCAAAGGGCATCAAGGCTGAGGGCAGCTTCCTGATGCAAGGCGGCGAGCTCACCGTCAACCAGACGGGTGCCGTCAACACATCGGGCTCCGATCTCGACTATTGCGCTGCCGTCCGCGCCAAGGAGAACATCACCATCCAGGGCGGCACGCTCAACGTCAGCAGCACCGCCAACGGCGGACGCGGACTCAATGCCGACGGCATGATCACCATCGACGAGACTGTCGCCACGACCATCATCGACATTGCAGCCAACGGCAACGGCGGAACAGCCGAGGCACAAGGCACCAGCGAGGGTGGCGACGACACGAACAAGTCGTACAAGGTGTATGTCAACATGCCTACCACTGGCGGTGGCTATGGCGGCGGACAGGCATGGACCAAGCTCTACCTTTACAAGGAGGACGGCACCCTGGTGCAGCAGCTCACCAATACGGTGACGAAGACCAGCGGCTATTCGTCCCTGACGTTCTATTACTACGACTTCGGACAGGCCGACAGCGGTACCTACTATTTCGCCAGCGACAACTACGAAAGTCGCCGCGAGGGAACGGTGGGCATCCAGTCGACAACCTTCAGTGGTCCCACTTCGGGCGAGGACGTCTACTACAGCATCTCCAACAGCTATCAGTCGACCAACGGAACGCGCGTCTATCAGCTCTCTAACGTCACCTCACAGTATGGTGGCACCAGTGAGACCACCGAAGACAGCGGCACAAGCTACAATGCCTCGGGCATCAAGGCCGACGGCAACATCACTATCGCTGCAGGCACCGTCACGGTGAAGAACAGCGGAGCCATGAGCAAGAGCATCAAGTCGAAGGCTACGACGACCATCTTGGGCGGCACCGTTACGCTCACGCCGAGCGGCACCATGCAGGTGATCAACAACGACGCTTCGTACAGCTCGGGCGTGAAGACCATCGACTTCGTGATGAATGGCGGCACGCTTACCATCACACCCTCGGGTGTGGCTGGCAAGGGCATCTCGGCCACCAACATCACCACCAACGGCGGCATCATCACCATCAACAACAGCGGCACGTACAAGGCTGCAGGCACCAACGATGCCTACACAGCCAAGGGTATGAAAGCCGACGGCAACATGGCGCTCAACGCCGGCGACATCACCATCAAGATGACAGGCACCGGCGGCAAGGGCATCAAGGTGAACGGTGCCTATACGCAGGGAACCTCCGACGGCAACGGTCCCACTCTTTCTGTCACCACCACAGGCAGCTCCGTAGGCACAGAGTCTGGCGGCGGCTGGGGAGGCGGCGGCATGGGCGGCAAGACCAACTACTACGGCACGCCCAAAGCCATCAAAGTGATGGGAGCTGTCACCCTCTATGGCGGCGAGACCGAGATCTATACGTCGCAAGGCGGTGCCGAGGGCCTCGAATCGAAGACGGGCATCGACATCCAGGGCGGCAAGCACTACCTGAAGTGTCAGGACGACTGCATGAACTCTTCCGGCCCGATTGCCTTCAACGGCGGCACCACGGTTTGCTGGAGTACGGGCAACGATGCCGTCGACTCTAACTATGGTCGCTCGGGAGCCATCACCATCGGCAACGGCAACGTCTTCTCCTACACTTCGGCAGGAGGTGCCGAGGAGGGCCTCGACTGCGATGCCAACTCCTACATGCAGATCAACGGCACGGGCATCGCCATCAGTGCCGGCGGCAGCCAAGGCGGTGGCGGCGGCTGGGGAGGAGGTTCCGGCAACACCATCTCCAATGCCTCGCAGGGCTACTGCTTCTACACATCGAGCACGTCGTATGCTGCCAACAGCTACTTCACCCTGCGCGATGCCTCGGGCAACAATCTTGCCACGTTCCGCTTCGAACAGCAGTGTAGCAGCTCCCTGTCGCTCTTCACGGCCAATGGGATGAAGAAGGGTTCTACCTACTACGTCTATACAGGCTCTGCCGAGCCGACCGATGCCGACATTGCCTGGCACGGCTTCTATATCGGCAGCTCGGAGAAGGGCACCAGCCAGAAGCTGTCCTTCACCGCCAACTGATTCCCCAAAGCGCTTGCTTTTTAACATTACCAGCGTCTGGTTGCGCCTTAACCAACATCCGGTTATCGTGCAGCCAGACGTTGGAATATATATTTTTTGTGACATTTTGTTGGACTTTTCAATAATATTTGTTACCTTTGCACGCGTAATCAGAGCTTTACTATCAAATTTGATACACGAACAACTTACTTATGAACTATCAGAGCCTACTTAGATATACCATTCTGTTGCTGTGTGCCATCAGTTTCGCATCGTGCCACAATAGTGAAAAGAAATACCGCATCGGCGTATCGCAATGCTCCAACGACATCTGGCGCGACAAACAGAATTCCGAACTGCGCATGGGCGCCTACCTGAACGACGACATCCACCTGCTCTTCGCCACGGCCGACGACAGCGATGCGCGGCAGGTGCAGCAGATTGACAGTCTCGTGGCAGAGGGCATCGACCTGCTCATTGTAGCGCCCAACCAGGTGGGAACCATCTCACCTGCCATCGACCGTGCCTACGACAAGGGCATCCCCGTCATCGTCTTTGAGCGGAAGACCGACTCGAAGAAGTACACCGCCTATATGGGTGCCGACAACTACGAGATGGGCCGTCTGATGGGCGAATATGTGGCTTCCCGACTGAACCACCGAGGCAACATTGTCGAGGTGATGGGACTGAAAGGCTCGTCGCCCGCCATCGAGCGCCACAACGGCTTCAACGCTACACTTAAGAAATATCCCGATATCCGCGTCGTGGCCACCCTGCAGGGCGACTGGACAGAGCCGACCGCTTACAACATCACGCGCCAGTGGCTCGCGAAGAACGCCGACAGGCAGGTGGACCTCGTCTTTGGCATGAACGACCGCACGGCGATGGGTGCCCGCAAAGCTTTTTTGGAAAACCTGAAAGAATCCCCCTCCCTTGGAGGGGTTAGGGGAGGTATTCCCCTCTTCTGCGGCATCGACGGTCTGCCTGGCGAGGGCGGTGGCATCCAGCTGGTGCGCGACTCGCTGCTCGACGCGTCGTACATCTATCCCACCCGCGGCGACCAGCTCATGAAGTTGGCCGTCGATATCCTGGAAGGAAAGCCCTACGAGAAAGAGACATCGCTCATGTCGGCCATCGTCACCCACGACAATGCCCGTGTGCTGCAGCTCGAGAGCGACGAGGTAATGCGGCAGTCGCAGAATGTGGAACAGCTGCACAAGATGTCCGACGGCTATTTGCAGCGCTTGGCCAACCAGCGCATGCTCACCCTGCTCTCCGTAGGCATCATCCTGCTGTTGTTGCTCCTCGTTGCCGCACTGTGGCTCTACAATCGGCAGAAGGCACGCATCGCCAAAGAGCGCAACCGCTTGGAGCGCGAGCAGCTCGACTTCTATACGCAGGTGAGCCACGAGCTGCGCACACCGCTGACGCTCATCGAGGGACCGTTGGCACAGCTCTCTGCCACCGACGAGATGCAGAAGGCTTCTGCTGCGACGGCCGACATGCTCGACATCGTGCAGCGCAACGCCGCCCATCTGTCGCGGCTGGTCAACAAGATTTTCGATGCCCAGCAGGGCAACGTCGCCAAGGGCCTGTCGCCCCACGAGATAGACGAGATGATTGTCAGTCAGACACGCGAGGCACACGACCGCCTTCTCAACGAGTCGGCAACGCAACAAGGCATCGACAAGGCTTACGGCGAACGGCCCACGGTACTCGTCGTCGACGACAATGCCGACATCCGTGCCTATCTGCACAGCATCCTGCAGTCGCGCTACCGCATCGTAGAGGCTGCCGACGGCGAGCAGGGGCTGAAGGTGGCCCGTGAGGAGGTGCCCGACCTCATCCTCAGCGACGTGATGATGCCCGTGATGAACGGTCTGGACTTCTGCAGGCAGGTGAAGACCGACTTCGTGACAAGCCATATCCCCGTCATCCTCGTGACGGCCCGTGCCATGAACCAGCACCAGGTGGAGGGCTACGAGAGCGGTGCCGATGCTTACATCACCAAGCCCTTCGTGGCCGATGTGCTGCTGGCTCGTGTGGACAATCTGCTGAAGAGCCGCCGAATATTGAAAAACCTGTGGAACCAGCCTGTTGAGAAGCAAGACGCAGAAGTGGACCAGGACCTGCAACCTGCCTCCTCGGAAGTAAAAGAGACGATACCGCAGGAGGAAACGCCGCCAGCAGCCGAGAATGCCTTTATCACACGGTTCAAGAAGGTGGTGGACGAACGTATGAGCGACAGCGACCTCAGTGTGGAGACCATCGCTGCCGAACTGGCGCTGAGCCGTGTGCAGCTCTACCGCAAGGTGAAAGCCCTGACAGGATGCACGCCCGTCGACCTGCTCCGCAAGGCGCGACTGAGCAAGGCGCTCGAACTGCTGGCCGACCCCGAGCTGACCGTCAGCGAGATAGCCTACCGCGTGGGGTTCACCTCGCCCTCCTATTTCACCAAGTGCTTCAAGGACGAGTATGGCAAGGTGCCCGGTGAGGTGAGAGTCACCAATTAGCCATGCAACAGGAGCATGTCCTTGTAATAAGTTCGTATGCTGATAAAAATGTTACACTGAAACAATTATTCAACTGTACGAACGATATTTTTCATTGCCTTCTACGAAAGAAGCGTACCTTTGCGCCAGATTTATTGCAAAAAGTACTAACCAAATCGTAAAAGCAAATGAAACATCTCAGGTTTCTTCTGAGCGTAATGCTCATCTTTGCGGGTACCATGCTGTACGCGCAAACGGAAATCACCGGCACCGTCGTCGACGAGACGGGTGAGGGCGTCATCGGCGCCACGGTGATGGAGAAAGGTACCACCAATGGTACGGTGACCGACTTCGACGGCAACTTCACGCTGAAGATTGAAGCCGGCAAGACGATCGTTATCTCTTATATCGGCTACGACTCGCAGGAACTGCCGGCACAGAACGGCATGCACGTCCAGCTGAAGGACAACGCCAAGGAACTGCAGGAAGTGGTCGTCGTGGGTTATCAGGTGCAGCGTAAGGCCGACCTGACAGGTGCCGTCGCCGTGATGGACATGAAAGGCCCCATCAGCGAGAGCGACCCCAACATGCTCAACTCTATGCAGGGCAAGCTGGCCGGTGTAGACATCGTGACAGATGCCGCTCCGGGTGGTGGCAGCTCCACCATCCGCGTGCGTGGTATGAGCACCGTCAACGCTTGCGACCCGCTCTACGTCATCGACGGTGTGGCAACCAACGAGAACCTCAACTCGCTCAACGCTGCCGACATCGAATCGATTCAAGTGCTGAAGGATGCTTCGTCGGCCTCTATCTACGGTAGCCGTGCCGCCAACGGTGTGATCATCATCACAACGAAGAAGGGCAAGGACGGCAAGATGGCCATCAACCTGAACTACAATGCCGCCCTGCAGACGGTGGCCCGCACCTTCGATGTGCTCAACGCCGCACAGTGGGGGCAGGCCTACTGGCAGGCAGCTGCCAACGACGGCATCGCCCCGACAGCTGCATCGGCCCTCTATGGCAACGGTGCAACACCCTCGCTGGTGAGCACCGTCAACGGCTTCCAGACAGCCGACACCGACTGGCAGGACCAGGTGTACAGCTCGGCTTGGACACACAACCTCTCGGCCAGCATCTCGAATGCTTCGGACAAGGGTTCGTACATGTTCTCGGCCAACTACATCAACCAGCAGGGCTTGATGAGCGAGACGTTCTACAAGCGCATCTCGGCCCGCGTCAACTCTACCTATAATTTTAATAAGTACATCCGCGTGGGCGAGAACCTGATGATTGCCAAGTGGGACAACCGCGGTGCCGACACCAATGGCGACCGAGGCATTCCCTACAGCGCCATGCGTCAGCATCCCGCCATCCCCGTGTTCTCGGCTCCCGGTGTGTATGCCGACCCCGTGGCCATGCTTGGCTCCGACATCGACAACCCCGTGCAGACGCTCTACAACATGCGCGACAACCAGAACTCGTCGTGGCGTATCTTCGGCAACGGCTATCTGGAGGTGATTCCCGTCAAGGGCCTCACGCTGAAGAGCAACGTCGGTATCGAGCATGTGCAGTTCCTCAACAAGACGCTCACACGCAACGTACGTGCCACCGACGATCCCGCCAACCGCGCCGTCAGCAGCGGCTACGGACAGGGTGACACCTGGACGTGGACCAATACAGCCAACTATCTGTTCGACATCGCTACGCAGCACCACTTCACCGTGCTGGCCGGTACGGAGGCCATCAAGTATGTCTTCGAAGACCTCGCCGCCACCCGCAAGGACTATGCCTTCGAGGATGCCGACTACATGCAGATTGGTTCAGGCTCGGGCACGATGACCAACGGCGGCGGCAAGCAGGAGTGGGCACTGTTCTCGCTCTTCGGCAAGATTGACTATAACTTCGCCGACCGCTACCTGTTCTCTGCCACGCTGCGCCGCGACCAGACCTCGCGCCTGCATAAGAACAACAACTCGGGCATCTTCCCCGCCTTCTCGGGTGCCTGGCGTCTGTCGGAAGAGAAGTTCTGGAAGAAGAACAACATCATCGACAACGTAAAGATTCGCGTAGCTTGGGGACAGAACGGTAACTCGGCCATCTCCAACAACTATGCTGCCTTCTCTACCTATGCCTACGACCTGGGCAACGGTGCCTACGACCTGAACGGCACCAATACCAACGTGGTGAGTGGTATCAAGGTGGCCACAACGGGTAATCCTGACCTGAAGTGGGAGACAACGACGCAGACCAACATCGGTCTGGATGCCTACCTCTTCAACGGTGCTGTCTCGCTCGGCCTCGACTACTACTGGAAGAACACGAAGGACATGATCACCATCCCGCCCGTACTCTCTGTGGCTGGTGAGAATGCTGCCAAATTCATGAACACCGGTGAGATGAAGAACCACGGTTTCGAGCTCAACCTCGGCTACCGTTCGCCTCAGTATGGCGACTTCTCGTGGGATGCCAACCTCAATATGTCGATGTATCGCAACGAGCTCGTCAAGCTCAACGACGAGGTGAGCATCATTGGCGGCGACTTCCGCCTCATTGAGGGACAGCCCATGGGTGTCTACTACGGATATGTCTGCGACGGCATCTTCCAGAACGCCGACCAGGTGTCCAACCACGCCATCCAGGAGGGTAAGGGCGTAGGCCGACTCATCTTCCGCGACATCGACGGCAACGGTGTGGTCAACGAGAACGACCGCTGCATCATCGGCGACCCCAACCCCGACTTCGGCATGGGCCTGACGCTCACAGCCAACTACAAGAACTGGACGCTCTCCACCTTCTTCTCGGGCGAGTTCGGCTTTGATATCTATAATGGTACGCGCAAGCAGCTCGAGTTTATGACCTACGGCAACCTCTACACCAACCGCGGCGTCGACGTGCTGAAGGCATGGACACAGGACAACACGGGTGCCAGCATACCGGCACTGACCACCGTCGACGACAACAACGAGACGCGTATGTCTACCTATTTCGTCGAGGACGGCTCCTACCTGAAGTGTAAGTACATCAAGCTCTCCTATCGCTTCGACCAGCCCTGGATGAAGACGCTCGGACTCTCGTCGATGAACCTCTACGGACAGGTGGAGAATGTGTTCACCATCACCGACTATACCGGACTCGATCCCGAAGTGCCCCTGTCTACCTATGGCGCACGCATCGACAACGGACCGTATCCTCGTGCACGCACCTTCTCGATGGGTCTCAACCTGACGTTCTAATTGATAATTGAAAATTGATAATAGAAAATTGACAATAGATATGAAAACAACATATAATTTTCTGACTATGGTTCTTGTAAGTTGCTGTATGACAGCAACAATTACAAGTTGCGACGATATGCTCGACACCGTCCCCCAGGGACAGTTCACGGCCGAGCAGCTCGACGACAGCTCGGTAGAAGGACTGCTGGCTTCGGCCTATGCTGGCCTGGAGGCCCACTTCTATGGCAACAACGAGGCCTTCGCCGGCCCGTCGACCAACTGGATCTTCGACGTTCGTTCCGACGATGCCTACAAAGGCGGCGGCGGTACGGGTATGGAAGAGAACATCCACCTGCTCGAGGTGAGCGAGATCAACTCCGACAACGTCAGCTGTCTCAACAAGTGGCAGAACAACTACTATGCCATCTCGCGCGTACACAATGCCATGCTGGCCTTGCAGAATGCCAGCTCGGTGAACAATGCCGACGAGATCATGGGCGAGCTCAAGACGCTCCGCGCCTGGTACTATTTCGACCTCATCCGCATCTTCAACCGCATCCCTTACTTCACCGAGGCCGATGATGTCAACACGAAGACCAACGACGAGTTCACACGCGACGAGATCTTCTCGTTCATCAAGGCCGACCTCACCGAAGCCATCGCCGTGCTGCCTGCACAGAAGAGCAGCGCCGGTCGCATCACGCGCACCACGGCCCAGGCCATCCTCGCCAAGGTGTGTGCCTTCACCAGCGACTGGGAGGGTGTCAAGCAGAATGCCGATGCCGTCATCAACAGCGGTCAGTACAGCCTGTACAGCAACTTCGGCGACCTCTCGAAGGTGAACATGAACAACGGCTCGGAGAGCATCTTCGCCCTGCAGACATCGACGGCCAACGACAATGCACACATCAACTGGTCTAACCTGCTCAACTGCACCTACAGCGACGGCAACCTCTATGGCACGGGCGATGACTTCTTCTATGGTTCGCAGAACCTCGTCAACGCCTTCCGCACCAATCCTGAGAATGGTCTGCCTTATCTCGACGGGACATTCAACAAGGTGAACGTCACTGAGAACTACGACGGATGTCTCGACCCGCGCGTCGACTTCACCGTGGGCCGCATCGGATTCCCCTGGCGTGGTCATACCTATACCGCTGGCTGGTGCCGCGCTTACGACACCTACGGCGAGTTCTCCAACAAGAAGGCATGGCCCGCTCCCGAGGAGGCTCTGGCTGCCTGGCCGTGGGGTGCCAATGCGCTCAACTTCATGTTCATCCGCTATGCCGACATCCTGCTGCTCAAGGCTGAGGCACTCATCGAGACGGCGGCCGGCACCAACGCTGCCACCGACAACGATCTCGTGGAGGCCCGCAACCTCATCAACCAGGTGCGTCAGCGCGCTCAGAACAGCATCGACGGCAGCTATTCGCCGCAGGACCTCGATCCCTCGAAGGCCGACTATTACGTGGAGCTCTATCCCACCGACTACGACGGCAACCTCGCCTGGACGAAGGATCGCGCCCGCATGGCTGTGCGCATGGAGCGCCGCTTGGAGCTCGCCCTCGAAGGCAACCGCTGGTTCGACCTCGTACGCTGGGGCAACGACTATCTCATCAACACCATGAACACGTACATGACCGAGGAGTCGGCTCTCCGTCCCTACTACAACGGACGTTCGGTTTCGGCCAACGAGATCTTCCTCCCCGTGCCGCTGGCTGAGATAGACAACTCCAACGGACTCTACAAACAGTACTAAACAAAATTGAAAATTGATAATTAAGAATTGACAATTATGATTACCAAGTATATTAAGAATATCGCCTTTGCAGGTCTCGTATGTTGCGGTTTTGCCGCAACACTCACCAGTTGCTCCGACGTCGACCTCATGGACGCTACCTACAGCGAGACCGTCAGCAACCTCGTGGCCGACTATACCCAAGGCAGCCGCCAGGTGACGCTCCGTTGGGACAACCCCACCATGCAGGGACAGTCGGGCATCCAGATCATCAAGGACAACACCGACATCACGAACATCGACGAGGTGGTCAGCAGCTATCTCATCAAGAAGGCACCCACCAATGTCGACGTGGCCTACACTGTCAAGGCACGCTATCAGGACGGACGCGTGTCAGAGGGACAGACCGTACGCTTCAACATCGCCTACGAGGTGCAGAAGGGTGGCAACAAGGTGGCCATGCTCGTGCCTAACGACTATGCCAGCAGCGACGACGAGAAAGACGCCGTGGCTTGGTTCCAGAAGACCTACGTCGACAACGGCACCGGCGTGATCCTCACCCCGGCCACCATCGACCAGCTCGACATCGAGCAGAACCCGATGTGCTGGGTGATGTGCGACCGCATCGGCGTCCAGCACGGCTATCAGAACCTCCCCGGCGACCTCGCTTCGGCTGAGACCATCAACGCCCTGAAAGCCTTCACGGCCGACGGCGGCAACCTCCTGCTCACCAACCATGCCACACAGCTCACCGTGGCCGTGGGACGTATCGCCGACGCTTATGCCCCTGGCATCTTCGGCAATGGCGAGGGCGGACAGAACAACGACGTGTGGGGCTCGCAGCCCATCATCGGCAATGCTGAAGGACAGATCTACGACCACTCGGGTCATGACATCTATCGCGGCATGAACTTCGTCAGCGGTCTCTACGAGCGCTCTATCTACTGCTTCGAGGGTGCCGGCATCAAGGGCGACCACAACTGTATGTGGGACCTCAATGCCTACGGCCTGGCTCCCAATCCCAACGTCGTGAAGGCTTGGGAGGAGACGACCAACTCTACCGTGCTCGGCACGTGGAACCACGTCGTCGACTACTGCTGCGCCGGTATCGTCGACTTTGCTCCGACAACGACCTTCGCTGGTCGCATCCTCGCTGTGGGTCTCGCTGCCTACGAGTGGAACATCGGTGGCACGAACGACTATCAAGGGCAGCTCGAGAAGTTCACCAGCAATGCCATCAGCTATCTGAAGTAAAGAACTTTTTGCATGGGGGAGGGCCCTTGCTCCTCCTCTACATATAATACTCTCGTTAAAACCATTAAGGGGCGGATGTCGTGAGGACAACTGCCCCCTTTTTTATAAGTTAGCTAACTCTGATATGTTGTCAGCCGGATTGTCCGGCTGGGAAGCTGTTGTCAGCGATGTCTGCTCAGGCTGTGGGGAGCGTCTCGTCGGGTCGTGTTTGCATTGCGCTGAGCTTGACATGGCAGTGAGGAGAGAGCGTCGCGAGACGCTGCTGACGGCGCTTTGCACGTCTCCGTCCGAACTGCAGTGCAAAGATACTGCTTTTTGGGGCGATTTGCAACGGTTTTACGGAAAATCTGCCGAAAAATCGCGTTAACGGAAGTTGTCAACTGTGAAATATCTGTTAACTTAACTAACGGCAATTCCTGTTTATCTTTTCAACATGAATTATCATAAATGACCCACGAATTATCAAAAATTTTTTCAGAACGCAGAGACGCAAAGACACAAAGTTTTTTTTTCAACACGAATGAGCATAAATATACACGAATAATCATAAATAATTTATGAAAAATTCATGAATAATTCTTTTAGTCGCTTCGCTTTGTAAAAGCGGCAGAGCCGAGCGCGTGGAAATTCGTGTTTAAAAAAATATTCGTGTGTATTCTTGTTTAAAAAAATATTCGTGTGCATTCGTGTGTATTCGTGTGTATTCGTGTTTAAAAAAATATTCGTGTGTATTCGTGTGCATCCCGGAGGTGATTTACCTCATTCCCTCATTCCCTCATTCCCTCATTTCCCCATTTTTGGGTCGGAATAAAATTATAATTATATATATAATTATAAAATTTACGCCCCTTCATTTTTGCACTTTGAGGGAATGAGGGAATGAGGGAATGAGGTAAAATAGCCTATCCATACCTGGTACGCGTACCTGGTACGTACCAGGTTCGGTATTTTCTTTTGTCGTACCTTTGCGGCATGAAAGTAAAGATACGAAATCCCGGAATAAATTACCGCATTTACTGCATTACTGCATTACTGCAAAATGCGAAAATGAAAGGTGTAATTTTTATAATTATATATTAATATATAATTATAATTTTTCTCCGACTAAAAATGGGTAAATGCAGTAATGCAGTAAATGCAGTAATGCAGTAAAATGAATTAGGATTACACAAATTATATAATAATTAATAATAATGTAAGCTATGGCAAAAGAAGTAAAGAAAATGCGTGGGACGGCCCGAATCTTCGACGACGATTCGATGGAATTCCGCCCTTATGAGTCAGGAAAACCCGTCCAGAAAGGGGTAAAAAAGGCGCGAAAGGGCAGTTTTGCGTCTCTGCGTTCCTAAAAACTTTCCAAAATTACGCTCATTCTCCGTTAATCAGCGTTAAAGAAAAGGCGCAAAAGGGTTATTGTTGGTAAAAAAGTTGTGCGGTTGGTTTTTTCTTTCTACTTTTGCACCTGCTTAGGAGGATTCTGGAGCCCCCATGCTTATGACGAAATCTATGATTCTACAAACTTATAAACAATAAACAATATGAAGAAAATCTACATGACGATGGCCTTGATGGCCATGATGGCTGTGCCGACAGTGGCACAGGAAGAAGGTGACGAAGACATGGGCGACACCCCCGTGTATTCCACCATCGAAAACGGTTATTTCCGCGTTATCAACAATGGCTACGGCGACGTGCTCAACCTGAGCGGACTGCATCTGATCAGGCCCGACCAGACGGAGAACGAGGCACGCACCATGCCCGGCACCATCTTCTACTACGACACCGACGGCCTCTTCAGCTTTGCTGAGGCTATGGAGCAGCTTGGTGATAATATCAGCGTCGCCGACCTGATGACGCTCATGGCCACTTCAAGCTGGAAGAGTGGCAGCTACAGCACCTACGATATGACGAGCCAGGCCGTCAGCCTGGGCGGCTATCTGCAGAATCTCGGCAGATACACCAAGACCGTTCTGGCCAACTTCTCGGAGAGCGACGAGGTGAAGGACTTCTATGAGAATGGTCCCGCCTGGTATCTTTCGGTGGCTATGTCGGGTGTGTTCTATCCCGCCGACATGGAGTCGTTGGACACCTTCAGGGCTGCCGTGAAGCGCTTCATGACACGCTGGGCTATGTTCTTCGATGGCAATATCTACCTGAAGCCGGCCGAGAATGTTGAGAACGGCTTCCTGTTCACCTTCCATTCGCCGCTCGACATCGCGAAGATAAAGGATACGCAGGAGCAGATCAACAACATGTCCGACTCTGACACAGGCGAGAACCAAGGTTATCACTACGACTTCTTCGGCACCTTCAAGCGCAAGATTGTGGAGGAGGCCGCCAAGGAACTCGATGCTGAGGGCATTGCCTTCCTGCAGCACATCATGGACCAGATTGACCTGGACAAGCAGTACTACATCGGCGAGAACGAGAATGGCGAGCTCTATGTGGTTGGCTTCACGCAGGAAGCTATGTTCGGCGAGAATGGCGAACTGGCCAACATCAACCAGGACGAGCTGCTCTGGATCATGCAGCCCGTCAACGAGGAGAACCCGCTGATGGTGGAGATGAAAAAGGGGCTTCAGGATGTTGACGGCAACTACTACACCACGATGTTCACCGAGTTTCCTTACGAGCTGAAGGACGGCGTGGAGGCTTACTATATCGACGCTGTGAACGACGGTGTGGCCCACCTGACACAGATCGAGGGTAAGGTGCCGGCCATGACGGGCGTGATACTGCGCTCGAAGAGTGCTGCTGCCGTGAGCAACACGCTCATCCCCGTGGACGAAGAGGTGGCTGCCATCGAGGGCAACCTGCTGAAGGGCACCTGCCTGCCGATGAAGGATGCTGAGAACGTCAGCGTGATGCGCCTCATGGCCGACGGCCAGACGGGCAACATCGTGATGGGCAAGGCCGGACAGGTGGCTGCCAACCAGTGCTACATCGACACACCTGAGGACGGCAGCAACGTGATCATTGCTGCATCGCAGAATGTCGAGCCCACCGCCATCAGCCTCACCTCAACACCCAACACCCAGCACTCGTCAGCCCTCTACGACCTGCAGGGGCGCCGCGTGGTCAATCCCACGAAGGGTCTGTATATCCAGAACGGACGTAAGGCCGTCGTAAAATGAAATATCATCTGATCGCATAGACACAGAGACGCAGAGAGAGACAGAAAAACTCTGTGCCTCTGTGTCTATGTGGTGAGAATGAGTTATTCTGAACACACTTTCGTTAAAGATATGATGAACACAATAAAAACTTTCTTTTTCTCAGCCCTGACGGCTCTGTGCCTGCCTGTGCAGCTGCATGCCCAGGATGCCGAGATATGGGTGAGTTACGTCGACAACCCCAACCGCGAGACCAACGGCGTCTACGGCTTTCCGGCCAGCGACCCGTCGGCCATTGCCGCCAAGAAGACGGCTCCCGAGCTCTATTTCCAGATGGGTACCGGCTATCAGGACGGCATCATCTACGGTATGGACTATAAGCAGGGCTTCTTCACGCCCGACCGCTATATCCTCTACAGCATCGACACGAAAGACTGGACGGTGAGCCAGAAGGATGTCGACAAGAAGTTTGCCCTGCAGGAGGCTGCCTGCGGTATGGACGGCACGGTGTATGCGCAGTTCAGCGACGGCGTCTTGGGCAAGATTGACTATAAGAACCTCACGCGTACCGACATCGCTACGCCCGGCCGCACGTATGCCGCTCTGGGCGTGACGAGCGTCGACGAGCTCTACGGCATCGACACCGAGGGCAACCTCGTGCGCATCAACACGAACAACGGTGCAGAGACCGTCGTCGGACAGATAGGCTTCGGCATTTATTCGTATAAAGGCTCGACGGGCGAGATCGACCCCGTGACCAACCGTTTCTACCTGCTGACAACGCCCACATGGAGCGATCCTACTACGCTCTATTCCATCGACCTGGCCACGGCACAGGCAACGAAGGTGGGTGAGCTGCCCGTCGGCTATGACTATATGGGCGGCATGATCATCGTGGGCGAACCGGCTGCAGCAGGCTCTCCTGCGAAGGCTACCAATCTGACAGCATCGTTCGAGGGCAGCAGTCTTTCGGGAACGTTCTCGTTCACTGCTCCTACCGAGACCTTCGACCACCAGCCCTTGGAGGGCGAGATGACCTATACGCTCAGCTACGGCACCGACGAAGGAGCCAAGCAGACGCTGACGGGGACGGTCAGTGCCGGGGCTACCGTCACCAAGGATATCACCCTCAGCGAGGGCGGCAACGTCACCTTCACGGTGCGCCTGAGCAACGCTTCGGGCGAGGGTCAGACGGCATCGCTCACGCAGTGGATAGGTCCCGACGCTCCGTTGGCTCCGACGAATGTCGTGATGACGATGGATGCCGACGGCCACGTAGACCTCTCGTGGACAGCTCCCACTGCAACGGTCAACGGCGGATATATGGGAACCATCACCTATAACGTCTACCGTATAGAGTCGGGCGAGGAAACGCTTGTGGCGCAAGACCTGACGACAACGACCTTCTCGGAAACACTCGAGATAACAACGCTGAAGGAATATCAGTATGCCGTGGTGGCCAACAACGAGGGAACGCTGAGCCAGCGCGCCCTGTCGAACAAGCAGGTGGCCGGCGACGGCTTCGGCGTGCCCTTCGTGGAGCAGTTCGGCGAGGGTAACCATCTGGAGTATTTCACCATCATCAACGTCAACGGCGACAGCGACCGCTGGGGCGAACTGACATGGAAGGTGCACACCTCGGGTGGCTACTGGGACAGCGGCCAGAGCTACGAGGAGATGTGGTGTCAGACCGACGGCAACACCGACGACTGGCTCATCACACCGCCCCTCCAGCTGCAGCCCAACACTGCATACGCCCTGACCTTCAAGATGAAGGCTGGCTACGACACCACTCCCGAGAAGTTTGAGGTGACGATGGGACGCACAGCCACCGTAGAGGGACAGACCACCACGCTCATCGCTGAGCGCACAATCACCAATACCGACTATGTGACGTTCACCAAGGAATTCACCGTCAGCGAGGCCGCCAGCTATTGCATCGGTTTCCACGCCATGCCGAACGTGGGCAGCGCACTCTATCTCGACGACGTGGAGGTGCGCATCGGGGCTTCGCAGGATGCTCCCGCACAGGTGGACAACCTGCAGGTGGAGGCCGACGTTACGGGTGCCTTGAAGGCCACCGTATCGTTCAACGCTCCGACGACGACCATCGGAGGCGCTGCCCTGACAAGCATCAGCAAGATAGAGGTGATGCGCGATGAGCAGCTCGTCGCCACCATCGACAACCCCGCAGTGGGCAGCAGTCAGTCGGTGGATGACAATGGTCCGAAGAACGGCTACAACAACTATACCGTCGTCGCCTACAACGAGGCCGGCAACGGCTTGCGTGCCGAGATGGAGAAAGTCTATGTGGGTGTCGACATCCCGCAGGCTCCTGTCGTGACGATGATACAGGACAACCTGGGCAGCGTCCACTTCGAGTGGGCCGAGGCTTCTGCAACGGGTGCCAACGGCTATGTGGTGCGCCCTGCCGACGTCACCTACAGTGTCTACGCCACCAATGCCGACGGCTCGCAGGGCGAACTGCTCTACGAAGGCAAGGAGCGTCAGCTCGATGCCGACTATGCCGACACGGAGGCTTTCGACATCGCCAAGTGGCTCATCGTGGCCGAGAACGTGGCTGGCACGAGCAAGGCCGGTGCTGCCAAGATAGCTACGGGCGTCCCCATGCTCCTGCCGTATCGTGAGACTTTCGCCATGGGCTATCTGAAGACGTCCATCTGGACGGAGCAGAGCGGCGTTCGTTCGTTCAATCCCTCTACGGAAGATGCTGCCACGGAAGATGCCGGCTCGCTGATGTTCATGCCCTTCCTGACGGGCGACAACAGCTCGTACAACACACCACGTCTGACCTTCGCCGGGGTGAAGCAGCCCACGCTGACCTTCTTCCACAAGGCTGAGGCTGGTTCGGCCAGCAAGGTCGTTGCCAAGCTGTGGCAGGCCGACGGCACAGAGACCATCCTGACAGAGGCCGACTATACGACCATCACGACCGACGGATGGACGAAGGAGACCATCGACCTGACAGCCTTCAAGCAGCAGGACTTCGTCGTGGTGAAGTTCTTTGCCCAGGGTGAGGCCGGCAAGGCCATCTTCATCGACGATGTCACCATCCGCGACGGTGCCTTCGACGACGAGGCTGTCATCCCGACAGCCATCAGCTTGTCGTCAACACCCATCACCCATCACCCATCACCCGTCTACGACCTGCAGGGCCGCCGTGTCTCGGATGCCTCTGGGAAGGGTGTGTATGTAATCAACGGTAAGAAATATATCAAATAAACACAGCTATGAGAATCAACAAAATATCCTTGACGTTGGCATTGGCTCTCGTCGGCGTGATGCCTTCGCAAGCCAAGCCGCGAACACAGGCACAGATGGCCCAGACTGCCGCCAAGGCAATCAATGCGCAGATGGGCAAGATGCACAAGGCACCTCGGAAGGGACAGCTGCTGACACTGGCCGAGAGAGGCAACCTCACCGTGATGGGTTATGCCGATGGTGGCTTCGCCATCGTCACGGCCGACGACCTGCTGCCCGAAGTGGTGGCCTATTCGGAGAAAAACTATACGACGACAGAGCGCAACGACGGCTTCCAGTGGTGGCTCACCGCCATGGAAGAGGCTGCTGCCTACTATGTAAATAATAATGTACAGGCGCGCGTGGTGAAACCCAACACCGACAAGTATCTCCCTGAGGTGCGCCCCTTGCTCTCTACCGAGTGGGGACAGGAGGAACCGTTCAACAACGAGTGTCCACTGTTGCTCGACGGTGAGCAATATCCGCGCCATTGTGTGGTGGGTTGTGTAGCTACGGCTACGGCTCAGATCCTGAACTACCATCAGTACCCCCAGACGGGTCACGGAACGACAACGCTGCAGGTGCCTTACGGCGACCCCACAGGCACCAACTACTTCTTCGACTTTTCGACCTGCAACTTCGACTGGAGCCACATGCGCAACACCTATACGCGCGGCAACTACACCGAACAGGAAGCACAGGCTGTGGCTCATCTGTCGCATGCGATGGGAATGATGGCCGTCATGCAGTACGGGATCGACTTCTCGGGAGCTATCTCCGACGATGCTGCCGATGGTCTGAACAACTTCTTCGGCATCGAGACGGCACAGCTCGTGTCGCGTCAAGACCTGATGGGCTTCAGCGACCTCTATAGCGAGGAAGACTGGTGCGACATGGTGTTCAACGAGCTGAGCAACGTCGGTCCGCTCTATTATGCTGCAGCCGATGCTGACGGCCAGGGCGGTCATGCCTTCGTGCTCGACGGCTACAACGCCGACGGACTGGTACACGTCAACTGGGGATGGCACGGACGCTTCGACGGCTACTACGACATCAGTCTGCTCAATCCGCGCATCTATACCTTCAGCAAGCAGCAGGAGATGATTCTCGGCATTGCTCCGCCTGCTAAGGCACAGGGCATCACCCACGACATCACCATCGACGAACCGGGCACGCTGGCTCAGGACATCGAACTGGCCAACCAAGCCATGGGCGGAACGGTCGTCGTCAGCGGTATCAAGGTGAGTGGCTCGCTGAACGCTGCCGACCTGCAGACGCTGGCCAACCTCGCCACGCTGAAGACCATCGACCTGAGCAAGGCTACGCTGGCGGACAACACCCTGCCCGCAAAGGCCTTCTATGGCTGCACCAATCTGCGCACCCTGCTGCTGCCCGAGACGATGACTACCATCGGCGACGGTGCCTTGGCCAACTGCTCGAACCTGAACAGCCTCTCGCTGCCCGAAGGCGACGATAAGAACTATCAGGTGAAGGACGGCGTCGTCTACTCGAAGGATATGAAGGAGGTCATCATGGTGCTCCCCACCACGGAGAACGAGGTGAACATCGCCTACGGTGTGACCGCCATCCACGACCATGCCTTCGAAGGCTGCAAGTATGTGCGCATCGTCAACCTGCCCACAACGGTGACGACGCTTGGACACCGCTCGTTTGCCAACGTGCTGATCATGCGCGAAATGCACGTGCGCAACGCCCATCCGGCAGCCGTCCAAGACGATACCTTCGAGGGCGTCGACCCTGGCTTCCTGCTGCTCTGTATTCCCGCTGGCAGCCGTCCTCTCTATGCTGAGGCCGACGGTTGGAAGGAGCTCTTCCGCAGCGACAATGTCCGTGAGGAGGGCACCGTTATCCGTGCCCGCGACATCACTCGCAACTATGGTGAAGAGGTAGACGAATACTACTTCGAGATGATAGGTGAGCGCGTCCTGGGTATGCCGAAGATTACGTGTGCTGCCACAAAGACATCGCCCGCAGGCGAGTATCCCATCGTTGTGGAGCGGGGAAGTATTCAGAGCGACAACGTCAGCTTCGTCAACGGTAAGCTGACCATCGTCGGCGGTCCCGTAGGCACGCTGGAAGGCGGTGAGGCAACGGGTATTGACAACCCCTCAACACCCAACACCCATCACCCATCACCCATTTATGACCTACAAGGCCGCCTTGTCGAGTCTCAATCCTCGAAGGGTGTTGTCATCGTGAACAAGAAGAAAATCGTCAAGTAACAATTCAATATGAGAAAATTAGCAATCATGATATGTGCATGGGTGGCCACTGTAGCCACCTATGCACAGACACTTACTTTGGGCTATTGCAATGGAGAAGTGTCAACCGAGACCAACTGGGGCGGACAAGGCACTGGCAATACGTCGGCTGCCATCTATGTGCCTGCCTCGATGTTGGGCAACCTGACGGGTGGCGAGATACAAACCATCCGTGCCGGACTGTCTACACGTTTGAACATCGACGAACTGTACGTATGGGTGCGCTCGTCGCTGACGGGAGAGAACCTGGCAGAAGGCAAGCTGAACCGCAAGCAGACACGCGTACAGCAGGGATGGAACGAGGTGGATCTCGACGAGCCATTCGTCATCACGGGCGAAGGCATCTACATCGGCTATACCTATCACCACAAATCGCTGGCAAGAGCGGTCTCTATCGTGGGGACGACACCTGCCGAAACGGCTTTCTATCAGGAATACGAAGATGCCGCATGGCAGGATATGAGTTCTGAGGGAGCCATCAGCATTGAAGCCATCGTGAGCGGTTCTGCACTGCCGCAGTACGACCTGTCGCTGACGAAGGTTTCCATCACTCCCGACCTTGCCAACGGTCTTACGGCCTATGCCGTGAAGGCTGACGTGGCCAATGTGGCCACCAACAGCGTCAAGGGCTTCAGCATTACCCTCTCGGGTGGCGGTATCGACGACGTGACGAAGCATGTCTCGCAGACCGTCGAGAGCGGCAAGCAGGCCACGGTGAGCTTCAGTTTCGTGGCCAGCAGCGCTATCAATGCCTCGGAGCCCATCACGGCTACCATATCCGCCATCGACAATGCCGACGACGAGAATCAGGAAAACAACACCGTGGCAGCCAGCTTCGCGGCCTTCCAGCGCAACGTGCTCTTGGAGGAGTTCACCACCGAACAGTGTCTTAACTGTCCTCCGGGAGCAGAGCGAATGAACGAGGCCCTGCATGCCAATGCCGACTATGCCGACCGTGTCTTCGTGGTGTGCCACCACTCGGCCTTCAGAACCGACGGGATGACGCAACCTTGCGACAACGAATATGTGTGGTTCTTCAACGAAGGAGGACAGGCATACGCTCCTGCCTGGATGATCAACCGTCAGGGACGCTACGATCAGAATGTTGCTTCTACTGGTGAAAAACAGGCTATCTACTGGTTCACGGAAAGTAATGAACTGATTAGCGAGCTCGATCAAGAACTGGCTTTGCCCACCCATGTCATGTTAGGTGCAAAGGCCTATGCTGAGGACGGAAAGGTGCATGTCAACATACTTGGCGTGCGTGATGCAAACTTCAATTTGCCTAATGCCCTTCTGACGGTCTATGTGACGGAAGATAACATCACAGGTAAGCAGCAGAGTCACGATGGCGTCATCAACCCCTACCTGCACCAGCACGTCATCCGTGCTTACAACAGCACGTGGGGCGATGCCATCAACTGGGAGGGCGACACCTTCACGGCCAACTATACCTTCGACCTCGACAATGACTGGAAGCTGAAAGACTTGAAGGTGGTGGCACTGGTGGCCAACTACGATGCCGACAACAACCTCAACTGCGCCGTGGAGAACTCAGCTGCAGCGCTCGTCGAGACAGAAGTTCCCGATATGCCCACCAGTATCAGCATGACATCAACACCCAACACCCATCACCCAACAGCCATCTACGACCTCCAGGGACGCATGGTATATCGTGGGTACGAAGGTACGAAGGTACGTGGGTACGAGAACCAAAGGTCGGCGCCTACGGGGAAAGCCAATAGCGATGAAGGTAATCTCGCACCTTCGCACCCCCGCACCCCCGCACCCTCGATGAAGAAAGGCATCTACATCATGAATGGTAAAAAAGTTGTCAACCCATAATAACAATAATAGAATATCATGAAGAAAAGTATATTGATCGTAACAGCTGCATGCCTCGCGCTTTCCGCTCAGGCACAGCAGCGCAGCGAAAAAGAGATGCAGGCCATCGCAGCCGAGCATCTCTATGGGCAAATGGGCAAACCGTCTGGCACTACAACGGCACGCCCCGAGAAATTGATGCAGAACGACATGGTGGCTGTCTATGGAGACCGTTACAACGGAACCGTCTTCGTCAGCCGTGATGCCATCTTTGCCCCTGTTCTCGGCTATACCGACCGTCCGCTACAGATGGAGGCAATGCCCGACGGACTGCAGTGGTGGATGCAGACCATCAGCGAGACCATGAAGCAGAAGAAGGCCGACAACGACCAGAATACCATCTTCAAGGCAGAAGCCACCGATGTCAATCCGCTGCTCACCACAAAGTGGGCACAGGACACTCCGTTCAACGATAAGTGTCCCGTGGCCGACACATGGACGAAACGCCGTGCCCAGACAGGCTGTGTCGCTACGGCAATGGCTCAGGTGATGAACTATCACGAATACCCGGCAAAGGGCGACGGAACGGGATACTATACCCTCAACGGTGGCTCGAAGAAGAATGTACGCATCAACAACACCTACGACTGGGCCAACATGAAGGACAAATACAGTTCGACTGCCGACAAGGATGAGACGACCGATGCCGTGTCGACGCTGATGTACGACTGTGGACTGGCTTCGCACATGAACTACATGCTGCAGGCCAGCGGTACAACGTCGCCCATAGCCGCTGCCGGCATGGTGAACCATTTCGCCTACGACTCGCTGGCCCTTCACTGCACCTATCGTGTTCTTGACAACAACGAGCGCTGGCTGCAGACCATCTACAACGAACTACGGGCTCATCGCCCCGTCATGTATATGTCTACCGACGACACCAACGGGGCCCACTGCTTCGTGCTCGACGGTTGTCGTGCCGAAGATGGCTACCTGCACGTCAACTGGGGATGGAACGGCGATGCCGACGGCTATTTCGACTTCTACAACCTCAACCCCAAGACCACCATGCAGGCTGCCTATGGCATGGACGGCTACGACTTCAGCACGAATGCTGCCTCGCAGTCGATGCTGACAGGCATCATGCCACCAGATGGCCGAGACAAGCCTTATGAATCATACTGGGCCATGTCCGACGAGGAGACCATCACCATCGACAACGACATCATCACGGTCAGCATGCCCCTGCTCATCAACTACCACTATCTGCCGTTCTATGGGCTCGTCGGTCTCTGCATACAGGATGTCGCAACGGGTCATGCACCCATCCAGCCGTTCTACTACACTGTGTGGCCCGACTATGTGCCCGTAGAATCGCTCGCCGGATGGGAGAATCTGGAGATTCCGTACAACAAGGAAGTTTCCGACAACCTCGCTGACGGTGAGTACGACCTCTTCCTCATGAGCTGGAATATGTCAGACATAGGCAAGTACACCCCGCAATATGTACGCTTCCCCGACAAGAACGACGGCAACGAGAACTATAACGTATGGCGCATGGTGAAGAAAGACGGTCACCTCGTCTCTATTCAGAAGACCAAGGTGCCCTTCGTTATGGAGGAGACACCAACCGCCATCAACCAGCCTTCAACATCCATCACCCATCACCCATCATCCATTTACGACCTGCAAGGACGCATGATATATCGTGGGTACGAAGGTACGAAGGTACGTGGGTACGAGAACCAAAGGTCGGCGCCTACGGGGAAAGCCAATAGCGATGAAGGTAATCTCGCACCTTCGCACCCCCGCACCCCCGCACCCTCGATGAAGAAGGGCGTTGTCATCATTAACGGAAAGAAATTTATCAATCAATAATACAATGAGAAAAACAATTCTATCAGCTGTGGCCTTGTTCATGAGCATGGCGGCTACGGCGCAGATTACGGAAACTCCCGAGGGAGAAATGCTCACGAACATGGAATGGCAGTCGAAAGGTTTCAAACCCGACTACAGCACGGGTCAGACATCAACGTTCACCGAGACGGGTGCCATCGCTCATGTTGTCAAGAACGGCAACGACTTCTACATCCAAGACCCTATCTCGCAGTATAAGAAGGGCGTGTGGATCAAGGGAACGCTGAGCGAAGACGGCACGCAGGTGGTCTTCAACACACCGCAGATGTTTACCACCGAGAATGGCTATACCTTCTACTACTACCGCATGGTACAGTCGGGCACGAAGCTCGCTATTGGCGAATCGACCGACCTCGTCTTCAGCTACGATGGCGAGAAGCTGGTGCAGACCGATGGAGGCTACCTCGCTGTGGCTACGCTGCAGGGGCAGATAGCTGGCTATGTTGACTACAACATCACCATCCAGCCCATCGGCGAGGAGTGTGCCACACCGCCCACCGACAGCGAGATGCTCACCTATAAGATGACCTACGAGGGACAGGGCGCTGAGCAGTCGAAGACGGTCAACGTTGCCTTCAGTGGCACCGATGTCTACATCGCCAATCCTACGGGCGTCGAGGGTAGCTGGATCAAGGGAACGCTCGACGGCGACAAGATTGTCTGTCCCAACTCGCAGTTCCTCGGTGCCGACGAGAGCTTCGGCCACTATGTCTATTTCAAGGCTGCCAAAGGCACAATCGAGATGGTGGAGATTCCTGGTTACGGCACTTTCCCCGTGAACAACATCAGCCTGACCAACGACGAGTCCGTCACCTTTACCTATAATGCTGACGACCGCTCGTTCTCGACCGAGCAGCTCTTCCTCGTCAACGATGCGAAGGACAAGCTCGGCAACAACTATCTCGACTACGCCAAGGCTACGTACACCACCTTCGCTGAGGTGGCTGCCACACCGGCCAACCCCTCAATGACCAGCTTCCACGACATCATCGATGGCTATGGTTTCGGTATGTTCCTCATCGATATGCCCAACCAGGATGTTGACGGCAACTATATCAACCAGGACAACATGTACTACAACCTGTACATCGACGACAAGCAGATTGCCCTGCCCAACGGAGAGACCAACATCCCGTATGCTTACGTCGATGGCGATTTCTTCATGCAGGTGTCTGGCACGGCTCATACGTTCAAGTATTACGACCCCGTCAACGAGAAGGTTGGTTTCCAGACCTTCTACAAGGTGGGCGACGAGGTGAACCAGTCGGAACTCGTGTGGTACTACATCAAGAATGAGTCGGATGCCATCGCTTCTGTCGACGGCAACAAGCAGGTTGTCAGCACCGAATATTTCGACCTGACGGGCAAGCGTCTCGCTGCTCCCGCCACGAAGGGGCTGTTCATCCAGAAGACGACCTATAGCGACGGCACACAGCGCACTGTCAAGACCGCGAAATAATTCCCTAAACAGCGGATGTTTTTATAAACCCAGAATATTTTCCTGAATAAGGGATTATTTTATAACCTGGATTATTTTCCTGAATAAGGGATTATATTATAGACAACGAATTACACGAATTACACGAATTAAAGCACATCCTTTGTACTTGCCAATTCGTGTAATTCGTGTAATTCGTTGTCGTTTATTTATCTCTCAAAAAATCGTATAATCCGTATAATTCGTTGTCGTTTATGCTCTCTTATTGAGCGGTCTGTTTGTCGCGATCATAGTGCGGCATGTCGTCAGGCAGCACGAACGAGAACTCCACCAGTCCCTTCACCTCACCGTTTTCCTTCCACGGCGTCTGATAGATCATCTTCCGTTGTCCGCGCTTCGTGATGGTATAAGCGTTGGTCGTCCCCTCGGTGAGCATCCTGTGGATGATGCCTCTCGACCGCTCGTTGTGGCAGGGAATCATCGACTTGCCCACCATTGTCTCGCCGTTCTTGTTGAACGTCTCGCGCGAGCGTTTGTTCATATACAATACAATACCCTCGGTGTCGCACACCGTCACAGCACACTGGATATCCTCTGCCCAGTCAAAAATCTTATTCTCCATGGTTCTTTCTTTTTTTTATAATGGTTTTTGTTTTAAACAACTGCAAAGATACACCAAATCCTGCAAACTTGCAATGTTTTCCGCCATTTTTTTCACGATGCGACCGCTCTGCAATGCTTGTCTGCTAATTTGCCCGAACGTAAGAATGGCGTCGCCTCCTACACTGCCACTTGGGGGACCCCTCCCCTTTGGGGAGGCTGGGAGGGGTCTCTGATGCTGCCGTAGATAGTCTCTGATGCTGCCGTAGATAGTCTCTGATGAGGTCATAGATAGTCTCTGACGGCCTCGGAGATAATCTCTGGCGGCGAGGCTTTGGAGACAATCGCTGTTGAGGCGAATCAGATGGCGAGTGTAACATTAAAGTGACGAAAATGACTTAATGATTGTTAAAGCGCAATTTTTCTATTGCCTAAAGCCCTATTTTTGATGGGGTAAAACGCATTTTTCGCTCACTATACTCACAAAAACTGCATCTACGACAGCCAACAAAAGTTAATCAGATGTTAACAGATGTTTATTAAAACAAGCAAATAACAATTTTTTAGTGACATAGTGACAGTGTGACAGTAACATTTAGTACCTTATACATGTGGAGTCGATTAAAAATCAAAGATTTTATCTATATACCTATATATTATATATATTATTATATTATT
>CAMORS010000029.1 GCA_946624005.1 uncultured Prevotella sp.
AGCACGGTGCCACGCAGGCAGAGTGCCACATCTCAGACATCGCCCCCACCGTCTGTGCCCTACTCCACATCCAGGCTCCCAACGGCTGCATCGGCAACCCCGTACTGCAAGTCACTGACCACTAAACAACAGATAACAAAAAAACTCCCACCGGCTTATCCTGTGGGAGTTTTTTTAATTGTTGCTTTTCTGTATTCCGCTTTCTTCTTCTGCTTAGCATAGGATTGTCTCCATCGTCGTTTTCTGCACTTTCATGCCCATATTCTGATAGAAGCGGGATGCTGGGATGTTACCTTCCCAAACGTTCAGCGTGATGTTATGGCAGCCTATCGACTTGGCATATTCTCTGACATATTCGAACAGAGCCTTTCCGACATGACGGCCACGAGCATTCTCGTCGACACATATATCATCAATGTATAATGTCTTGATGTCTTGCAACAGGATGTCGTCCTTGATCTCCGTTATCTGACAGAAAGCGTAACCTGATACACCATCCCCGCTATCGAAGACGAAGACTGGTTTTTCTTCCACGTTGAGCAGATTCTCAAGCTCTTGCCTATTATACTTCGTCGTATGCGGCCTGAACAGGTCGGGGCGTATCTCATAATGCACCATATTCACTTGGTGCAACAGGTCGATGATACGACCGATGTCTTCTTTTCTTGCTTTCCTGATCATAGTTTATATCTTCTTTGTTATTCTTGCCAGATAGTCATGATGACCGCCCTCTGCGACAATCTCGGCGACATATCCGTTTCTCTTCGCCACGAGCTGTAGGGTTTCTTGATCGATGTACAGCCAGGGGAAAGGATCGCCGATGACATCCTTGTATTGCATCCTGAATGTCTGCTCGCCAAGGTAGCCCATCTCCGCCATCAGGTCGGGAGCATCCTCAAAGAGAAAGCTGATGTCCGACGAGTCGCACAACAACTGACCACCATGAGCCAGCACCTTGTCCATCTGCCGGAAGAAGGCAGGCATTCTCTCCAGCTTACCGACGATACCGATGCCGTTCATCAGCATGAGGATGGTGTCATACCGTCCTTCCAACGTGAAGAAGTCCTGTTCGACAGCTTTCTTGATGCCCCTCAGCCTCATTGCCTCCACAGAGAGGGGTGACAGGTCGATGGCCGTCACGTCGATGCCTCGTTCTTGCAGGACAAGGCTGTGACAGCCTGCCCCCGCACCAACGTCAAGAACCTTTCCTCGTGCCATATCAAGGGCCTTCTGCTCTATCTTTGGCATGTCTTGATAACTGCGGAACAGCGTCTTCAGCGGCATCTCGTCATCCTCGAACATCGGTGAGAACACCTGCAGCCTGCCAAGCGCTCCCCCACCCTCACGGCCTTTCGCCTGTCTTTGTTGCTTGGCATAGTCGAGGATGGCCGCTCCCATCGGGTCTTTCTTTCTATCCATGGCTTATCAGTATTTCTAACTGTATGGGCATCACATGAATATGTCATGCCACTGGTTTGCCGTGCAAAGGTAAGAATTATTTCACGAAAGGAAGAATAAAAAAAGTTAAAGTTCCATTAAATAGTTAATCACAAATACGCTAATTGTAAATAAATGCTTACCTTTGCACCCGCTTTTTCGACGTAACCGATGGAAGGAAGAAGAGTAGCCTGTCTATGTTGCGCGAAACTATTATAAATTCAAACCGTTACAATTAAAAATGGATTTAATCAAAGTTGCTGAAGAAGCATTTGCAACCGGTAAGAAGTACCCCGAGTTCCGTTCGGGCGACACCATCACCGTTGCTTACAAAATCATTGAGGGTTCGAAAGAGCGTATCCAGCTCTATCGTGGCGTTGTCATCAAGATCTGTGGTCATGGCGACAAGAAGCGTTTCACCGTTCGCAAGATGTCTGGCACCGTGGGTGTAGAGCGTATCTTCCCCATCGAGAGCCCGAACATCGAGAGCATCGAAATCAACAAGTATGGTAAGGTGCGTCGCGCCAAGCTCTACTATCTGCGCAAGCTCACGGGTAAGAAGGCCCGCATCAAGGAGCGCCGCGTCAACCTCAAGAAGGAAGAGGCATAACCTTTCTCCTTCTCAATCAGAAAGAACAAAGGACATCAGCCATCAGTGGCCGATGTCCTTCTTTTTTATTTCAGTGTGAAGCGTGCTGCCTTGACGTCGCGGCTGTTGGGACCAATCATCACGTCGAAGTCGCCTGGTTCGAGCACTTCCTCGCCGTTGCCGTCGTAGAAGAACAGCTGCTGGCGCGTGATGCTGAACGTCACTTCGCGGCTCTCGCCTGCCTTCAGGTGGATGCGGCGGAAGCCTTTCAGCTCTTTCACCGGACGCGAAATGCTGGCCTGTAGGTCGCGGATGTAGAGCTGCACCACCTCGTCGGCATCGCGGTTGCCCGTATTGCTCACCGTGACGGTGGCCTTCAGGCTGCCGTTCAATCCCATTTCCGACTGACTCAGACGGACGTCGCTATACACGAAGGTTGTGTACGACAGTCCGTAGCCGAAGGGATAGAGGGCATCGTTGCGCACATCCAGATAGTTGCTGGCGTATTTGAAGAACTTGTCGGCTCCTTCTGCTACAGGGCGACCGGTATTTAGGTGGTTATAGTAGAGCGGCACCTGACCTGTCGACTGCGGCATCGTGACGGTGAGTCGGCCGCTGGGCGACTTCTCACCGAAGAGCACGTCACAGATGGCTTCTGCCGTCTCCGAGCCTCCGAACCAAACATTCAGGATGGCATCGACATGCTCCTGCTCCCATGTCAGCACGGTGGCACGTCCAGAGAAGTGGAGCAGCACGATGGGCTTGCCCAGACGAACCAGCTCTTCCAATAGCTCGCGCTGCGCATCGGGCATCTCCAAGCGCGAACGACTGGCAGCCTCGCCACTCATATCTGCCGTTTCGCCCATTGCGCAAACGATGACATCTGCCTCGCGGGCAATCCGAAGCGCCTCCTGCTTGGCCTGTTCGCCATCGACGCGGGGAATGTTCTTACCGAACTCTCCAGCCTGCTGTTCAGCCTCGTCGTGGCAGATGTTGCATCCTTGTGCATAGAGCAGACGGGGAGCGGCATCACCCATCGACGATATTGCCAAGCGTCGTTCCATCGCCTCTTTCAACGTCAGGTAGCGGTCGGGCGTATAGGCGACACACCACGTACCGGCCAGGTTGGCACGGTCGTTGGCCAACGGGCCTATCAGGGCGATCTTCCCTGAAGGTGAGAGCGGCAACAGCTTCTCTCCCCTCTCGGGAGAGCTGGTAGGAGACTCATTCTTCAGCAGCACGAAGGTCTCAGCTGCAATGTCGCGGGCCGCCTTCCTGTTCTCTTCCGTATAGATGTCGCGAGCGCGCCGTTTGGCGTCGCAGTAGCGGTATGGATCGTGGAACAGTCCCAGCTTGTATTTCGCTTCCAGTACGCGGCGACAGGCATCGTCCATCTCCTTCATCGTAATACGCCCCTCGTTGTACGACTTCTCCAACGTGTTGAGGAATCCCTGGGCACACATATCCATGTCTGTACCGGCCTTCAGAGCCATCGCCGACGCTCCCTGCAGATCGCCGCCGACACCGTGGACGAGCATCTCGCCGATCGATCCGTAGTCGGTCACTACCAGTCCGTCGTAGCCCCACTGTCGGCGCAGCACGTTGTTGATGAGCCAGCTGTTGGCCGTTGCGGGAATGCCGTCGACGATGTTGAACGATGTCATGAACGACCCCGCTCCTGCTTCGGCACATGCCTTGTAGGGTGGGAAGTATTGGTTGAACATCCGCAGACGGCTCATGTCCACCGTGTTGTAGTCGCGGCCAGCCTCGGCAGCACCATACAGAGCATAGTGCTTCACGCACGACAGCATGTTCTCGTTGCCTCTCACTTCCGTACCATCGGACCCTCGGCTGATTCCTTCATAGCCACGCACCATTGCAGCACCCATCAGACCTCCGAGGTAAGGGTCTTCGCCGTTGCTCTCTGCAGTGCGTCCCCAGCGGGCATCCACACAGATGTCCACCATCGGCGAGAAGGTCCAGTTGATGCCGTCGGCAGTGGCCTCCTTGGCAGCGATGCGTGCTGCCGTCTCGGCGGCCTGTTCGTCCCACGAGCAGGAGAGGGCCAGCGGAATGGGGAAGATCGTCTCGTAGCCGTGGATAACATCCATGCCGATGATGAGCGGTATGCCCAGTCGGCTCTGTTTGACGGCGATGTCCTGCAGCTCGCGAATCTTGTCGGCTCCCTTCAGGTTGAACACACCGCCCATCTGTCCTGCGGCAATCTTCGCCCCCACGTCGGTGTTCATCGCACCGCCCGTGACGATGTCGCCCGCCACCTGCAGGTTCAGCTGCCCTATCTTCTCTTGCAGCGTCATTTGCGACATCAGCGCGTCAACATACTCCTTCATCGGCATGATGGGTTCTGCCTGTTTCTTTCCTTTCTTCTGCGACCATCCTGCCACCGGCAGCAGGCACAGCAATGTCCAAATCGTTATCTTTTTCATATTCGCTACGCTTTGTTTCAACGTATGTTGGTTTTACGGTAGAATGGTGCAAAGATACAACTATTTTTTGGTAATGAAAAAAAACAGACAGAAAATTTTTATTTATGAAAAGAATATCACCACTTTTTCCGGCTTTTCCTTGGCACTTCCACGGATTTGTTGTATATTCGCAGCGTGATTTATCCGTAACTGTGCAGAAAAGGGAACCACAACATCGATGGACTCCGAGGCAAAGACAATCATTTGTAAGGCCGACTGAAGATATCGTTTACAAAAAATGGGAAAGAAAGAAAAACTTAGAGAACGTTTCTTGAAATTTCCTACCGACTTCACTTTTGACGAAATGCAAAGTCTGTTGGAGGGATACGGATACGAAAGATGCAATAAAGGCAAGACTTCCGGTTCACGTATTATTTTCAAGAACGGAAACAAACGACCAATAATGCTTCTCAAACCGCATCATGGTAACATCGTTAAGGAATACGCAATGAAGCAAGTATTTGAAGATTTGAAAACGGCAGGTTTCATTAAAACTGAAGAGAAATGAATACAATGACATACAAGGGTTATCTCGGTTCTGTAGCTTACAGCGAGAAAGACAATATATTCTTCGGAAAGATTGAAGGTATCGATGGCCTTGTCAACTTCGAGGGTGAGAGCGTTTCGGAGCTGAAAGCTGCTTTTCACGAAGCAGTTGACGACTATCTTGCTTACTGCGAGGAGGAAGGTATCACTCCGACAAAAGCATATTCCGGCGTGCTACATTTGCGCATTACGCCAGAAACCCATCGACGTTTAGCTATGCTTGCCAAGCAGAAAGGCATCAGCATCAACTCTTATGTCCGTAACGAAATAGTCAACAAGACGGACAAGGCTTTTGCATAATGTCCATAGATACATACATGATGCCTCTGAGGCCATAGCGCCCCAGCGGCTTTCTTTTTTCCTCCGCATCAAGGAAAACACATCTTTTTTGTCTTTTTGTTTGGCGATTCCATTGATTTGTTGTAAATTTGCACTCGATTCGGGGAGAAATCCGAGTTGCAAGAGCATTAGCTATTATTTCGCGCTTAGCCAAGAGCCTCGGAAACTCATTTGGAATAACGCACGATTTAATCGCAGAGAGTAGACCTGTAAGGGGGTACTCTGAATACATTAGCTATGTTCCACGCTCAGGCGTGGCGCATTCTTATAGTATTCAGAGGTTCCATTCCGAGGCCACCTCTCAGCTAAGCGCATAAGAATGACCACGCCATTCTTATGTCTACTTGTTCTTTCCGTATGTTGTTATCAATAATAGCATGAACATGGAAGTAGGAAAAGAGAAAATTATCTATTTGATGGATGGTATTGATATACAAATGCCTATACGTCAATACATGAATTTGGAATACCTGTATCAATTACTGGGTACTAAAAGGTATTTTCTAAGAAGAAAACAGTATTTTGAGGATATGGCAGAGAAAAAGCCTCCTTTGAAAACTGTATTCTCGCTTTTTACACCTCATATTGTTGGAACTGGCATAATGGATGAAAAACAATATCAAAAGGAAAAGAAAGAGCTTCATGAACTTATAAGCAAGCTGCAAGATGCAAAGAACCTTCCTACTTCTTGCTGGACAAAACGAAATAATGAGAATTATTTGATGTGGAAAGCATATGCGCCTGATAATGGTGTGTGCATCAAATCTACCATTTACAATTTTATGGCTTCTTTCATAGAAGACGATTATCAGATTATTTGTGGAGAAATATCATATAACAACTACAAAGGGTTGAGAACGATAGATGACTATCTGTTTTCGAAACATTCATTCTATTCAAATGAAGAAGAAATCCGATTCTATTTCGACAAACAAGATAATGAGGAACAAGAGCTGACAGATGAACATGTGTATATCAAAGTTGATCCCTCTGTTCTTATAGATGAAATCATTTTATCTCCATTTATGGATGACAAGAATGTCTATAAAGCGATTACTATAGTACATAATAATTACAATTGTAGGATTAATAAATCATTAGTATCAATTAAAAGAAAACAATTATGAAAAAGAAAAAACGTTATGTAATGGTTAACAAGTTCGGACGTGAAATATTCAGTGCCAATAGCTTTTGGGGGTTCATTGGAGAACTGTTTGCAACGGTATTTGTAGGAATCATCATGGTTTTAATACTTATGCTTATTTGCTGCGGTATAGGTAGCTTAATATCTAAATAATAATTCGAATATATTTCTGTTATTTTTGATTAGTGATTAATAATTGTAAAAACTTAACCTTTATATTATGAGAATAAAAAAAATTTTCTTATTTGTACTCTTGCTAAATATGACAATAGCACATGGTCAAATCACATTATCACCCTACGTAGGCTCACAGAAATCAAAACTAATTTCAATTAGTAGTGTTGCGACAAATGCATTGTTTACTACCGTAGTTATTGATTTCCAAGAATTTGTTTTGCAATCTTCCAATAATTTTATATGGATAGGATCAGACACATATATTGAATATTACAGTAATCAAACAAGAGCAATAAAAAAGTTGAAAGCTATTTCATTAGATCGCATGATTAATAGTGAAGACAAATTTATCAATTCTGATTTTGGAAAAAAATACAATATCTTCACTGACTTCGGAACGAAACCTGTTTACTGGGCTTTTAGATTGTTGTTTCCTCCCATCGAGAATGGTGTGACAAGCCTCAAAATTGTTGCAGACTACAAGAACTCTTATTGGAACAATGTTCGCATAGAAAAAACTGACTATGCAACAGACTTCGAAGAAATAAAAAATGATATTGATGATTGTATACAGAATACAAACAGTATTTATGCTGGTGAGTATGAAGGCCTTAACGTTGTATAGCACTTGGCCTTTTTACAAGATAAGGATGGAGATTATTGTCTTGCAAATACAAATGCAACACAACCAGGATGGAGTATTGGAGACACTTGGGCAGACCTAAGGCCGACAGCCTATCCAAATGTTTTTATTGGAAAACGATATATTAATGATTGTTCGGTAAATAAAATAACCGTCACCTTTGATGATGGGATAATGAATATTAAAGATGGTGAGGATTGGTTACAGTTCATAAAGATGAGAGGGAATGGCAAAGACATCACATTAGATACACCAACAGAATGGTCTGGGACAGGATTTGCATTAAATGACGGATACGTCGTTACTAACTATCATGTAATAGAAAATGCAAAAAATATTGAAATATATGGCATAAATGGTGATTTTTCAAATGAGTATAATATAAATGTGGTTGGAGTTGACAAACAGAATGATTTGGCGTTGCTCAAGATTAATGACGAGAATGTGCTTCGCCATAATAATCCCCCATTTTATTATAATCCATCAATAGTCGAAGTAGGTGAAAGTGTCTATGTTCTAGGGTATCCTTTAACACAGACGATGGGAGAAGAAATAAAACTAACAACGGGTGTTGTTAGTTCCAAAAGCGGTTTCGAAGGAGATATTACTACATACCAAATATCTGTTCCAATTCAACCTGGAAATAGTGGAGGACCTATGTTCGATATGAAAGGAAGTCTCGTTGGCATCGTGTGTGCAAAACATTTAGGAGCTGAGAATGCAAATTACGCAATAAAAACAGCATATTTAACAAATCTTGTAGAAAGTGTTTGCTCTAATTCAATTCTACCTAAATCAACAGAATTGTCAGGCTTAGACTTAAAGGATCAAGTGAAGAATCTTAAGAATTTTGTTTATATTATTAAATGTTCAAAATAGGATTTAATTATTTTTTATGAAATAGAACGAAATAATACAATAAGTACTCCAATATGTAGAGATGGTTAAACATCGTCCGCTTGGCTGATGGCACTACGCGGAAGGTGGTGGTGAAATAGGCATTGACGGTTGAAGATAAAAAGCAAGCGGCGCAGGGGATGGAAGAATCCTCTGCGCCGCTTTGTAATCTCATACCTTGTTCTACTGAATTACGCCGCACGCCCTATATCGTGCAGGAACTCTGGAGCAAGATCTGCACCGTTGGCCCACTCAATGGTGTAGCCCGTCAGTCCGTACTGCGTGAACTTATCAAGGTCGAGTAGCTCGCCGAACACTTCGCCCGTAAGGTAGGGCTTCAGGTCGCAAAGCTTGCGTGTCCCGTCGTTGAAGGTGAGCAGAAGCTCGTAGTCCTTTACATAATCTACATCGGTTACTCTCAGCATAACATTCTCCTTTCTTTATTTTAGTGGCTCTATCCGTCCCAGCTTCTCGCCCTTCTGAGCCTTCTCCCAAAGGGTGAGGATTTCAGCCTCGTGCAAGTCCATCCACTCATTCACCTTTGCGATGACCTTCGACGGAGCTTTCCCGTTTACCACTCGGTCAAGCACGCTGACGGTACACTCGTATTCGCCGTAAGTAAAATGGATGTGCGGCGGATTGTGGTCACGCCAGTAGAGGCTGATGATGATTCCGAAGAATTTGCAAATTTCTGGCATAATATCTTACGTTGTATTGTTCTGTGATTGCAAAGATACAACTATTTTCGGAATCTCGTCAATTTTACCTATCTTTTTTATATTTTTTAGACAAAAAGAATGGGAGCCGCGCAGAGCCTTTTTCTTTTCTCATACGCTAATTTTATGTTAACGAGATTTCACTTCAGAAACTTGAGTTATGCACTTTTTTGGCTATTTGTCTACAACACCTCACCAAAATGGGCGAAAAGCCTTTGTAGATGGGCATTTCGGATGGTGAGGTGTTGGCGAAACACCTCACCAAACATCTCACCAAACATCTCACCAATTGGGAACCCCTCTCAGCCTCCCCGAGGGGGAGGAGCCCCAAGTGGCTTGCTACCGAAGGGGCGGAACAGCGTTTCCGCCTGCTACAGCACATAAGAACCATCCGTGGCAGGTGTCACGCTGGGAAGCGTGACCTCCTACAATAGCGCATCAGTGGCCCTCAAGAAAAGATGGGAATTTCCGTGATTTCTGTGTGAGATAAAACTGGCAGCGGGGAGAAAAGGTCACACGGAAATCACAGAAACAACGAAAAGATAAGAGGCATAGGAGGCGACGCTTCCTTGCGTCGCAACAGCACAGAGGAGGCTTTTGTGGCAGGTGTCACGCTCGGAAGCGTGACCTCCTAAGTTGGCGCATAAGTGGCAGGTGTCACGCTGGGAAGCGTGACCTCCTACATTTGCACTTAGGAAGTGAGGATTAGCACTTAGGAAACGAGGCTTTGGTGGGGGGTATGGTGGGGGGTATGGTGAGGTGATAAAGAAACACCTCACCATCGGGAGAGCCGATAAACAGAGGGGCTCTGGGCCTTTTGGTGAAGTGTTGATATGATTTCTCGACAAAACTATTTTGTGAGAAGCTATACTGATTATAGAGATGGTCTGCAAGGGCATCGCAGACGGTTCCTGAGCTTGTCAGAAACTATCGCTGAGAGAGTCAGAGACTATCACTGAGGCAGTCAGAGACTATCACTGAGGCAGTCAGAGACCATCACTGAGGCAGTCAGAGACTATCGCTGAGGCGGTCAGAGACCATCGCTGAGGCGGTCAGAGACTATCACTGAGAGGGGTTACTTCAGCGTGAACTTCACGCGCGAGGTGATGCGGTCGCTGGCCGTGCCGATGAGGGCCTCGAAGTCGCCTGGCTCGCAGACCCACTGCTGGCGCGTGTCGTCGTAGAAGGAGAGTGCATCGCGGTCGATGGTGATGGTGACATCGCGCGTCTCGCCTGGCTGCAGGAAGACCTTCTGGAAACCTTTCAGCTCCTTGACTGGACGGGGCAGCGACGACTTCAGGTCGCTGATGTACAGCTGAACCACCTCTGCACCGGCGACACTGCCTGTGTTCGTCACGCTGACGGTGAAGGAAACCCCTCCTAACCTCCCCGAGGGGGAGGAATTCTGATTACCTTCGAGTGAAGCGACTTCTAAAAGCGACTGATCCACGCGGGCCTTGCCCAGCCGGAAGGTGGTGTAGGACAGTCCGTGACCGAAAGCGAAGGTGGGCTTCGAACATTGAACGTTGAACATTGAACGTCGAACTTTTGCGGGCAGGTCGGTCCAACGATAGCCTACGAAGATGTCTTCCTTATACTCCTCGTCGATGACATCCCCATTCTGGGCATCCTTGCGCCATGTGCCGGGATAGGTTTTCAGGGCATGGGCGCCACAGTCGTCGAGGTTGGCATACCAAGTGTAGGGCAGCTTGCCCGACGGGTTGGTGTTGCCAAGCAGCACGTCGGCGATGGCCGTGCCAGCCTCAGAACCGACATACCAGCCCTGCACGATGGCCGGGACACGGTCGGCCCACGGCAGCTGGACGGGCGTACCGGAGATATTGACGTAGACGATGTTCGGGTTTACCTTGAGCAGGGCTTCCATCAGCTCGTTCTGACCGTAGGGCAGACCGTATTCCTTGCGGTCGTGTCCCTCAGCATCCTGATAGTCGCTCTTGTTCAGTCCGCCGAAGAAGATGACGACATCGGCCTTGCGAGCCTTCTCTACAGCCTCGGCGATGAGCTCGTCGGCAGGACGGAACTCACGCAGGTCGACGTGCATCTGCACCCCGTTGTAGAACGAAGTGGTGTCGCCGACATAGCCACGGGCGTAATCAAGGGTAGATGCCCCTCCTACGGCCCCCGAGGGGGCTTCATTTGTATGATTGACTTCAAGCATTCCCAAAGCCTTCTTCAGGCCATCGAGGGGAGAGATCTCGCGTTGCACCTTCAGCGACGAGGAGCCGCCACCAACGGTCATCGGCTTGATAGCGTTCTCACCGACGACGAGGATGGAAGGCTTTTCGAGGGTGCGGGGGTGCGAAGGTACGGAGGTACGAGAATTGTTCAGAGCCTGTAGCTTCTCTGGTGTCAGCGGGAGCAACTTCGTACCCTCGCGCCCTTGTACCTTCTTACCTACGGGGCTGTTCTTCAGCAGGACGATGCCCTCGGAGGCTATCCTTCGGGCAGCCTCGTAGTGACTCTCTGAGCAGAGGAAGCCGTGCGGACGGTTGCGGTTCATCGTCGTGCGGAAGAAGAGTCGCAGCACACGACGCACCTTGTCGTTGAGCTCTTTTTCGGTAAACTCCCCTTCCTTGATGAGCTGTTTGTAGGGATAGGCCAGGTAGTAGTTGTCGTAGGCATTCTTCGTGCCAGCCGACAGACCGTTGGTCCATGTGCCGAACTCCATGTCGAGACCGTAGCGGATGGCCTGCTCCGTATCGTGGGCACCGCCCCAGTCGCTCACCACCACGCCGTCGTACTGCCAGTCGCCTTTCAGAATCTGGTTGAGCAGTTTCTCGTTGTGGCAGTTGTGCTGGTCCTGATAGAGGTTGTAGGCACCCATCAGTCCCCAGACGTGGCCTTCGGTGACTGCTGCCTTGAAGGCCGGCAGGTAGATTTCGTGCAGTGCACGGTCGGAGAGGATGACGTTCACCTGATGGCGATACTCCTCGTCGTTGTTCATAGCGTAGTGCTTCACACAGGCTGCCACACCCTTCGACTGCAGTCCCTGAATGTAGGGAGCCACCATGCGCGAAGCCAGATAGGGGTCTTCGCCCATGTATTCGAAGTTGCGTCCGCCGAGCGGGGTGCGCAGGATGTTCACACCCGGACCCAGAATCATCGCCTTGTTGCGGTAGAGCGCCTCTTCGCCGAGGTTCTCACCGTAGAGACGGGCCATCGAGGGATTCCACGTGGCTGCCAGACAGGTGAGTGCGGGGAAAGCCACACACGAGTCGTTCGACTGTCCGGCCTGCTCCCATTCGTCCCATAGCACATCGGGACGCACGCCATGCGGTCCGTCGTCGGTCCAGAAGTCGGGAAATCCGAGGCGCTTCACGCCTGGGCTTGAGAACTTACTTTGCGCGTGGATGACGGCTATCTCCTCGTCGAGCGTCATGCGCTGCAGGGCATCCTCGACGCGCTGCTCTATGGGCTTCGTGTCGTCGAGGTAGACAGGAAGCTGCGCCTTGGCCGCGATGACGGCCAAGGTGAGGGTTGTTAGGATAAGGGCTTTTTTCATTGTTTGTTTGGTTTTTGTCGCTGCAAAACAGCGACTTGCTGAACCGAAAGGGTTACTTTTGGAAGACGCGGACGTAGTCTACTTCGAGGGTAGCGGGCAGAGCCGAATCGTCGACATCCTGTCTGCCCTGGCCTCCCCAGTCACCGCCCCATGCGAGGTTGAAGATGATGTAGAACGGGTCGTCGTAGGGCCAGTCGTCGCGTCCGAGTCCGCGGTTGTCGTAGGAGAGCTGCTGCTTGCCGTCGACGTAGGTGGTGATGTTGTCGTGCCGCCACTCGATGGCATAGGTGTGGAAGTCGTCTTCCGCTCCGGCGCAGAACATCTCGTGCGTCACCTGCGTGTTGTTAGAGTGGACGTGAGCGTTGGCATGGAGCGACGACGAAACGTAGTTGGGATGGTAGCCCACCTCCTCCATGATGTCTATCTCGCCGTCGGCGGGCCATGATGTGAAGTGTACGGGCATCATCCAGAAGGCGGGCCATGTGCCCTTTCCTTTCGGCAGTTTGATGCTGGCCTCGATATAGCCATAGGTCCATCCCTCCTTCACTTTGGCATAGACACGTCCGGAATAGACCTTTCCGTTCTCCTTCAGACAGTGGATGAGCAGCTTGCCGCCCTTCACCTCCGTGACAAGGTTGCCGCCCGGCGTCGTGTGGTTGACGTAGTTCTGCATCTCGTTGTTCACCCATCCAGCGTTCTGCACCTCGTGGGTCCAGTCGTTGCCGTTGAGCTCGGTACCGCTGTTGAACTCGTCCTGCCACACCAGCTTGTAGCCCTCGGGTGCGGGATAGAGGTCTTTCTCGGCAGCCGCCTGACTGACGCTGACGGTCTGTCTGGCCGAGCCCGACATCAGGGTGATGGTGCCCGTGCGGGCTTCGGTGTAAGGATTCTCGGTGACGGTGACGCTGACAGAGCCCGAGGGCGATGTCGTGCCGTTGGGTGTCACTTTGATCCATTCGTCGCTTGCGTACGTACCCCACTCCTTGCCCGTCGTCGTAACGTTGATGGTATAGCTGCCGCCCGCTGCGGGTGCAGCGATGTTATCCGGCGAGGCGGTGATGCTGACGCTTGTCGTTGCCGGTTCGTCGTCGCTTCCTCCGCAGGCCATCATCGACATTGCGGGAAGCAACAGGCCCAGAAGATAAATTCGATTCTTCATAATGAAATGTGTAAACTATTCAATTCGTGGTTAGATATTCAGAACGCGGAGACCCAAAGACGCAGAGTGATTGATCTCCTTGGTGTCTTTGCGCCCCCGCATTCCTAAATGTAACAATCAGGTGTTCTTATTTCGCCTTTTCAAAGATAATGTCACTGATGACAATGTTCGTTCCGACAGGTGCACCGCCAAAGTCGAAGAAGAGCGACAATGCATGTGCGTCGTTCTGAATGAGCTGAACACCAGTAGCCTTGTAGACAAAGGGTTCGCCACCCTTCACGTCATGACGGTCGGCGAAGAAGAAGTTGCCGTCGTGCTTGGTACCGTCGGCGTCGTCTGTCTCCGTCAGCTTAATCGTTACGCCAGCAATGTCGTTCTCAGCCTCTACCGTACACTGGAAATTGTAGCTGTCGGCCAAAGCTGCAGTGAGCGTTGTGTTGATGGGGAACTGTCCTTGCCACTGCGAGGCACCTATTCCTTCAGGTATTGTCAGTTCCCACTTGCTGCCGCTATGCGACCATTCGGGGTTGGCAATCTGCGACCAGCTGTCGTTGGCAAACCACGGAGTGACGTTGATGAAGGCAGAACCGTCGTCAACAGCCTTCCAAAGGTTGTCTGCATCATTGTAGTTCATCTCGACAGCCTCTTCGAAATAGATCTTGCTGATACTGACTGTTGCTCCTGCTGGCGAACCACCAAAGTCGAAGAAGAGCGAGAGGGCGTGAGCATCGTTCTGGATGAGCTGAACGCCCTCTGCTTTGTAGACGAACTGCTTACCGGCCTTGATGTCGTGGCGGTCGGCGAAGAAGAAGTTGCCGTCGTGCTTGGTGCCGTCGGGATCGTCTGTCTCCGTGAGCTTGATGGTGACACCCGGCAGGTCGTAGTCAGACTCGATGACGCAGTAGAAGTTGTACTTCTTGTCAAGGCTGGCTTTGAGCGAAGTGTTGATGGGGAACTGTCCTTGCCACTGCGAAGCTCCCATTCCTTCCGGAATGATCACCTCCCATACACCATTCTCATGCTTCCATTCCGGGTCGGCAATCTGGCCCCAATCATTGTTGGCAAACCACGGAGTGACATTAATAAAGGCTGAGCCCTCTTCGACGGGCTTCCAAAGGTTGGCGGCAGAGTTCTCGTTCCAGTCTACCACAGCCTCCGGTCCTTCCGGCTCCTCGGCGGGCAGCACTGTGCCGTCGTCGTTGGCATGGTCTTTCAGCACGATGTTACGGATGTTGATGACCTCACCGGCGGGGTTGCCACCGAAGTCGAAGAAGAGGTTGACGCGCTCCATGTCGATGCCGGGCATGTCGCTCTTCCAGAAGATATAGTCCTCGCCCGACTTCAGGTCGATGCGGTCGGCGAAGTAGAAGACGCCGTCATCACCGTCCTTGACGAGCTTCACCGTCACGCCGTTGATGTCCATCGTCGGAGTGATGATGCAGGAGAAGTCGTAGTTGTGGTCGGCCGATGTGGAGATGTTGGTCGTCTTGAAGGCCACCTGTGCCTGCCACTGCTCGAAGGTAGCTTCCGGCAGGGTGATGGTGTAGTCGTTGCCTACAGCCTGCAGGTCGGGATCGGCTATCTGAGCCCAGTTGGGAGCATAATAGTAGAACATGCTGTACTCCACGTTCTTCCACATATTGAAGTCGCTGTTCGGGTCGAAGCCCTCAAACTGCTTCACCTCGTCCTTGCTCGTCAGGATGAATCGCCAGGTGATGCCACCGGCTTGGTTCTCATAGAGGAGCACCATCTTCGAGGCTGTGAGCGTCTCGATGCGGAAGCGCGGCTCCTGATACTGCAGGTCGGAGCTGATGTAGGGGAAGAGCGTGTTGGCATCGAGCACAAGATAGTCTACCGAGATTTCCTGTCCCTCGGAGTCGGTCCATGTGTCGCGCTCGAAGTGGTAGCCCGACACCTGCTCCTGTGTCGGCGTGTCGAAGTCGGCATCCTGATGTCCCCAGAGGGTTGTTCCCGTGTTGACGTAGGTCATGCCGTCGGGTCCTGGATTGTAGGTGAAGGTGCCGCCCTTGTTGTTGTCGGCGGTGAAGGTGAGTCGGTCGTCGTAGACACCGAAGGCCTTCTTCTCCTCTGGAGCTGCAGCCCACCAGTTGGTGCCGTCGCTGCCCAGTTCGCCACAAGCCAGGTGGGCGCGTTCGCTATAATCGATGCGCCACTCCTTGCCGGTGATGCGGTTGAAATAGTTGGTCCAGTTGACCTTCGTCTCGTTGAAGGTGAAGGTCTTGGTGATGCTGCTCTGGCTGATGCCGTTGCGGTTGCCGAGCTTCATCTCCACGGTGTAGGTGCCTTGTTCGGTGTTGGCCCATCCGGCGTTGTTGAGCGTCGAATAGGTTGCACCGTTGAAGATCCAGATGGGGTAGACGCCATCCTTCTCGGGATAGCTCACCTGAATCTGGTTGACGTCTTGGTCGACGATGAGCGTGAAGTCTTCGCCCGAGAGTGAAGGCAGCCCGTTGGGGTCGGCTCCGTTGAAGTCGTCGGGCGAGCAGGCAGCCAGACCGAAGCCTACGATGCCTGCGCAGAATAGTTTATATATATTCTTATTCATAATTCGTGAAATAGGTTTAATACGTTGTTATGAAAAAACTTAATAGTTGTTCTGCACGAGTGTGGGGTCGGCATCGAGTTCCGACTGAGCCAGCGGGATGTGCTTCTTGCTCGGTGTCCACGAGTTGGTGCGATAGCCGTAGTTGTCGGGCACGAGGGTCGTGGCGGCACGATCGGTTCGCACGAGGTCGAAGTAGCGTTTGCCCTCGCCGCAGAACTCCATGTGGCGCTCGTTGATGATGTTGTCCATGTTGCACTCGTCGTAGCCTTCCAGTCCGGCGCGGTTGCGTACCTGGTTAAGGTAGCCCAGAGCCTCACTGCTGCTGCCACCGGTGGCCAGGATCAGCTCAGCTGCGTTGAGCAGCGTCTCGGCGTAGCGGTAGATGCGCTTGTTGTTGTTGTAGTTGAGGTTCTTCGAGCCTGGGTTGTCCTGACAGTTGGCTGTCTGCGGACGATACTTCTTCAGCCACAGGTGGGTGTCCTGATAGCGCTCGGTGTACTCCACACCACGAACGTCCCAGATGGTGGCATCACGGCGCACGTCGCCTTCAGCAAACATGTTGTAGGTCTCCAGACGGACGGGCAGGAATCCCCAACCGTCCATACCGGCATCCCATCCGTCGCCACCGGGCCACGAGTTGGGCGAGATGAGCGTGGGTAGCACGCTGCCGCCGGCATTCAGAGCTGCAGCACCCCAGTCGCGCTGCCCCTGGTCGTCGTTGTAGTTGATCTCGAAGATCGACTCCTGACACCACTCGCCGCTCTCTTCCCACAGCGCGGCATAGTCGGCCATGAGGTTGTAGTCGCTCGAAGCAATGATTTCCTTCATGAAGTTGAGTGCCTGCGGATAGCGTGCCGTATCCTTCTGATACATCACCATCTCGGCATAGAGCATGTAGGCCATAGCCTGCGATACACGTCCGGCATTGGCAGCATCCCAACGCATGGGCAGCACCTTCGAGGCGATGATGTCCTCCAGCTCGGGCAGCAACTGGGCATAGATCTCGTCGGCCTGCAGCTGCGGAGCTGTGTAAGGAATGGTGAGATTCTCAAGATAGAAGGGTACATTGCCATAGTAGTGCCACAATATATTATAATAGTACACGCGCAGGAGACGTGCCTGCATCTCGAACGAGCTGCGGTTGCGTTCTGTTCCCCCACCCCACGAGCAATACTTGATACAGTCGTTGCAGCGCTTGATGCCGCTGTAGAAGTCGCCCCAAAGGGTTGCGAGCGTGTAGTTGCCGCTGGCTTCGAAGTTGAAGAGCTTGTGCCAGTGCTCGTTGTCGGTGTTAGAAGCACCGCCGGGCCAGAAGTCGTCGCCGAGAATCTCGGCATCGACGGTCAGGTCGTTGTAGGCTTGGTTGTCCCAGTCGGGCCAGTGAAGAGGAGCGTAGGCTGATGTGAGTGCCTCGTTGAGGTGCTCGTCGGTGGTGTAGTATTCCTCTAAAGGCTCGCCCGTGGGGTTTTTCACCTCGAGGAAGTCGTCGCCGCAGGAAGCCAGCATCATCGATGCGGCAAAGAGTCCTGCTATGATGGATTTATTGTTGTTCATATTTTTTTCGATATTTCGTTATTACGATATTCGTTTTTTCGGTATTTCCTAAATCAGATGGAGATGTTGCAACCGATGGTCCATGTGCGGGCCTGCGGATAGACACCATAATCGACGCCAAGTCCTGTGCCACTGGTACCGATTTCAGGATCGAAGCCCCAGTACTTGGTCCATGTGAAGAGGTTCTCTGCGCGGACATAGAAGCGCAGGCGGCTGATGTTCACCTTCTGTGTGAGCTGTCGCGGCAGGGTGTAGCCGAGGGTGATGTTCTTCAGGCGCAGATAAGAACCGTCCTGGATATAGAGATCGCTGACCACCCAGTTTTTCGAGTCGCCGATGGTCGGCACCTTGTTCGATGTGTTGGGACCTGTCCAGCGGTCGAGCACCCATGTGGGATAGTTGGCCGACTCGATGTCCTGGCGGAACGTAGCGTCGAAGACGTCTGCGCCCGAAACGCCCTGGAAGAAGAGGCTCAGGTCGAAGCCTTTCCACTCAGCGTCGAAGTTCAGACCGAAGGTCCATGTCGGAGTGCCGTTACCGATGTTGGTACGGTCGTCCTCGTCGATGACACCGTTGCCGTTGACATCCACGAAACGGACATCACCCGGACGAGCATCGGGCTGGATGAGTCCGCCCTGTGCGTTGGTGTAGGCGTTCACATCGGCTGTCGTCTGGAATATGCCGTCGGTCTTGTAGCCATAGAAGAAGGGGAAGGGCTGTCCGTTCTCGGCGCGTGTGCCGCCACCAGAGAACTGGCTGATGCCGTAGTTCAGGAAGCCCGTGTCGTTACCCAGGTTCTTCAGATTGTTGTGCAGATAGGAGGCATTGCCTTTCACGGCAAAGCGAGCGTCGCGGATGTTCCACTTGTAGCCCAACTCAAACTCCACACCACTGTTCTCCATGTCGCCGACGTTGGCCAGCGGGCGAGCCTCACCGACATAACTCGGGATGGGCATTTCGATAATCATGCCGTTGGTCTTCTTGATGAAGTAGTCGACGGAGAAGGTCAGTGCGTTGTTGAAGAAGCCGAGATCCAGTCCGAGGTCGGTCTGTTCGCTCTCCTCCCACTTCAGGTCTTCGTTGGCTAGGCGGTTGGCTTTCGATCCATACATCATCGCTGCCGTCTGTCCGAAGTAGTAGTTGCTCGAACCACCAAGTGATGTCAGTGTGGTATAGGCGAAGTCGCCAATATTGTCGTTACCGTTCTTACCCCATGAGAAGCGCAGCTTCATGTTCGACAGCCAGTCGTGTGTCTGCTCCATGAACTGCTCGTTCATGATGTTCCAACCCAGTGAGAATGAGGGGAACGTACCATATTTGTTGTTTGAACCGAAGCGGCTGGAACCGTCGCGGCGGATGGTTGCCTGAACCATGTAACGCTCGTCGTAGTTATAGCTGATACGTCCGAAAAGCGAAGATACGCGATGCTCCACATACGGGCCACCCCATCCACTGACGAGGCTCTTGGCACCAGTCATCACGCCTTTATCGTCGTAAGAGAACTCGATGTCGCCACCAGTGGTGTAGTTCAGGTAAGGCTTGTCGCGGTTAACCAGATACCAGTGGCCGGCACCCAGTTCGTCGCCCTTCGACTTAAGGGCTGACTGACCGAGCACCACGCCGATGGAGTGCTTACCAAACTGCTTGTCGTAGGTCAGTGTGTTTTCCACCTGCCAGGTAGAGTTGTTGCCTTTGTAGACTGTGGCCGATGTGTGGTCGGCGTTGTTGTTGCCAGAGAGGTAATACTCCTGCAGCGTAGCGGCATTGTAGCCCCAGAACGACTGCTCTGCGCTCCATGTGAAATGGTACGACAGTCCGTCCCAAATCTGGAGGTCGAGCGAGAACTTCGGCATGAACTTATGCGACCAGTTGCGGTTGGGGTTGCCGTGCAGCATGGCCACCGGGTTGTTCTGCTCTTGATACGAGCCGATGAAGTTAGGAATGGTATAGGGATTGCCCATGGCATCGGTGTACAGGTCGTACTGCGGATACTGAGCTATCTGAGCATCGGCCATGTTGCCGCGCAGCGTGACAGGCAGCGTAGGAGCCAGGTAGAGGGCCGAACCGAGCACGGAACCCCATGTGGAGTTGGCATCGATGCTGGTGTTGTGGACGCGCATGTACGACACATTGACACCCAGGTCGAGCTTGTTCAGGAAGTTGCGCTCGTTCGATACGTCGAAGAGGTTGTACTGCGTGTTAGAGCGCAGCGTCAGACGGTCGTAGTTCGACTGTCCGTAGTTGCCGCCCACGATACCCTCCTGGGTGAAGTAGCCTAAGGAGAGGTAGTAGTTCAGCTTCTCAGAAGCACCACTGACGGAGAGGTCGTGCTGCTGGATGGGAGCATTGTCATTGAAGACGAGGTCCTGCCAGTCGGTACCGAAGCCCACCACCTTGTCGCCATTGGCGTCGATGATGTTCTGCGGATCGGCAAAGAGGGGAGCCATGCCCTTTTCCACACGGCGCTCGTTCTGCAGGATGGCGTAATCCACGGCACCCGTCACGTCGCGTCTCTTCCAAGCCGACTGCCAGCCGTGCGAGAAGTTGTAGTTGATCTGAGCCTTGCCCTGCTTTCCTTTCTTGGTGGTGATGAGAATCACACCATTGGCGGCACGTGCACCATAGATGGCACCCGAGGCAGCGTCTTTCAGCACCTCGATCGACTCGATGTCAGAGGGGTTCACGCTTTCCATACCGTCCTGGTTGGTGGGCATACCATCTATAATATAAAGAGGTCCGTCCTTGTCGGCATTGATGGTACCATTACCACGAATACGGATCATCGACTTCGCACCTGGCTGACCCGAAGCCGACGTGACGTTGACACCGGCGGCCATACCCTTCAGAGCATCCTCGGCACGCAGACGTGTCTTGCCGTCGAGATCGTCGCTGCTCACCTTGGCGATAGCGGCCGTCACGACACTCTTCTTCTGCACGCCATAGCCGATGACGACGACGTCCTGCAGCAGCTGGGCATCTTCTTTCAACACAACGGCCATGCCGTTTTTGGCACGAACCTCCTGCGCGGTGTAGCCCACGAAGGAGACAACGAGAGTCTGTCCCTCGTTCACGCGGATGGTGAACTCGCCGTCCATATTGGTGATGGTGGCGTTCTGAGGGTTCTGTTTCTCGACAACGGTGGCACCGATGACGGGTTCGCCGCTGTCGTCAGTCACTGTGCCCAAAATGTTTTGGGCATGCGATGTTGCAGCCACTATCAGTGTCAGCAGCATCAATAGAAACCTTCCTTTTTTCATACTAAAACTATTGTAAAAAACGTTTATGATGTTGATATATTTAATCTGTCTCGCTTGATAAAAACGTTGCAAAGATAGCAAATAATCACGTACTAAACAATTTTTTTTAGAAAAAATGTTGTCAAAATTAAAAAAAAAGCGTTTTTCTTAGTATTATTAGTACCTTTGCGGCCAAAATTTTTATCATCTATGATGTCATCACTAACCTTACTGATTGTTGTCGTCTTCGTCATCGGCTATTTCTGCATAGCTATCGAGAGCGTGACGAAAGTGAATAAGGCCGCCGTCGCCCTGCTGATGTTCGTGGCCTGCTGGACCCTGTTTATGATCGACCCCGGCAGCTACATCGCGGGAGCCGTGGGCGACAACGTGGCGCATGCCGTCAGCGAAGTGATTGAGCACCACTTGGGCTCAACCTCTACGACGCTCTTCTTCCTGATGGGCGCAATGACCATCGTCGAGCTGGTAGACCAGAACGGAGGCTTCAACTTTGTGCGCGACACCATGCAGACACGCTCCAAGCGCAAGCTGCTCTGGCGCATCGCCTTCATGACCTTCATCCTCTCGGCCATTCTCGACAACCTGACGACGAGCATCGTCATGGTGATGATCCTACGCAAGCTGGTCAGCGACAAGCACGACCGCATCATCTACGCCTCGCTCGTCATCATCGCAGCCAACTCTGGCGGTGCCTTCTCGCCCATCGGCGACGTGACCACCATCATGCTCTGGAACAAGGGCGTCATCACGGCGGGCGGCGTCATCTCGGAAATCTTGATTCCGTCTCTCGTCTCGATGCTCATTCCGGCCTCTATCCTCTCGCTGCAACTGAAGGGACAGCTCACCTTCACCGCTGAACAGGCACAGACGGTGGCTGCCAGCGGACTGACGACATCGCAGCGCAAGGTGGTGTTCTTCCTTGGCGTGGGCGGACTCATCTTCGTGCCAATCTTCAAGACCATCACCCATCTGCCGCCGTTCGTGGGCATCCTGCTTGTATTGGGTTTGCTGTGGACGGTGACGGAAGTGTTCTACCGCCATCTCGGCGAAGCGGAGGAGAAGGGTGCCATGCAGAAACGTGTGACGGAGGTGATGCGGCGCATCGACATGTCGACCATCCTCTTCTTCCTCGGCATCCTCATGGCTGTGGCTTGCTTAGAGACGCTGGGCGTACTGACAATGCTCGGACAGAGTCTCGACGAGACGTTCTCGGGCAACTACTACGCCATCAACGGCATCATCGGCGTGCTGTCGTCCATCGTCGACAATGTGCCTCTCGTGGCTGGCTGCATGGGCATGTATCCCGTGACGGCCGAAGGTGCGATGGCCGTTGACGGCATTTTCTGGCAGCTCTTGGCCTACTGTGCCGGTGTGGGAGGATCGATGCTCATCATCGGCTCTGCCGCCGGTGTCGTTGTTATGGGTCTGGAGAAGATTACCTTCGGGTGGTATATGAAGCGCATCACGTGGGTGGCCTTCCTTGGTTATATTGCCGGCATCCTGTGCTACTGGTTGCAAAACCTGATTTTGGGCGCATGACAGATAGAAAATAAAGGACAGATAGACAGATAGAATAAAGACAGATAGACGGATAGAATAAAGACAGATAGACGGATAGAATAAAGACAGATAGACAGATAGAATAAAGACGGATAGAATAAAGACAGGTAGGCAGATAGTTTTTTATCTGTCTACCTGTTCATTTTAATAATCTATCTGTCTAACTGTCTTAAAATAATCTATTTGTCTAACTGTCTTAAAATAATCTACCTGTCACTTCATCACGACCTTGTGGCCATTGCGGATGTAGATGCCGCGCTTGGTGGGCGTGTCGACGCGTCGGCCCTGCAGGTCGTAGGTGCGTACGGGTGTGCCGTCCTGCTCCCAGACGCTGATGCCTGTGGCGGCACCCTCGCCGGTGGTGAACTGGTAGATGGGGCTCCAGTCGCTGATGCGGCCCTCACCCTCGAAGACAGCCTGCACCTGGATGTCGTACTTCGTCAGCGGCTTCAGCCCGCCGATGCTGTACGGATGGGTGCCGACACCGCTCTTCTCGGTCCACTCCGACGGAGCGACATAGCCGCCGGCGGGATAGGTCATATAAGAAACATCGTCCAACTTGACTTCGCCACCCTTCGTGCTGTTGTGATGGCGCAGGGCGAAATAACCCTTGCCCGAAGCGTTGATGTCGCTCAGGTCGACGGTGTATTCCTTGTAGATGCCACTGTTGCCGTAGATCTCGAAGTGCTGCGAAGCCTGCTGGAAGTTGGCTGTATCGAAGTTGTTCGGTGAGACATATACCGTCAGGTGGTCGGGTGTACCGCTGAAATATCCGCGTGCCCAGAAGGATAAGATACCGCCCAGGTCGACCTTTGGCGAGATGAGCCATTCGTCGGTACCTTCTTTCGTGTCGGAATAGAAGTAGCCTACGCCCGTATGAGCACTCGTGCTGTAGTCGTAGTACTCCCAGTTGTAGCTGTCGCCATCGCTGTTGATGGTTGTCCAGCCCTGCTCGCTGCCCTCGAAGTCCCAGTGCTGCCATGTGCCGTTGTCGGCCTCGCGGTAGCGGATGTTCCACGACAGCTCGCCGCCGTGGTCGGTCCAACTGACAGTAGCGTTGGCTCCGCTGATGTTGGTGGCGGTGACATTCTCCGGTGCGGTGACGGGATTCTGATAGATAGGTTCGAAGGGAGAGAAGTAGACATCAGTGTCGCTGATGCCTTCGCACTTGAAGAAGACAGCCTGCATGGGTGCTATCGGTCCGCTGCCCGGCACGAGCTCGCCCTCGTCGTTCATCACCCAGTAGGGTCGCAGCGTAGTGCGTTCGTTGTCGTAGCATGGCCAGCAGTTGCAGCTGTAGGCATTACCGCGCAAAGTATACCCTTCGAAAGGTGTGCCCTTCGTGAAGTAGATGCTATTTGTAATTCTGCTATCAGTCGGAGCGGGATAAGCCAAGAATTGGACGGTCAGGTCGCTGCTGCGTCTGTAGCGGAAGCAGCCTAAGTATGTCGAACTGGTTTTTATCTCTTTGGGCGTGGCCATGTGCCATCCATTCTGGTCGAAGCCCTCGATCGAATAGCTGCCCTCGAGCATCTCCTCGGGGAAGTCGCTATCCCTCTGCAGTCGCAGATAATAATAGGTATTGGCTTTGAGGTTGAATTCGTACCATACCAAGGTGCGGTTGCCCTGATACTTCAGCTGTCCGCCCTCCTTGATGGTGAGCACTGCGTCGGGATCGCCCATCTTCACCGAGTGAGCCTCGGCCGTGAAGCCGGCAGGTATATCACACTCGGCGGCAATGATGACGTCGGCATCCGTCGGCGGCACCTCGCCTAAGTGCCAGCAGGGAGCATCGCCCCACTGTCCGTCGCTCTCGAAGACAATGTCGCTCCAGGTGGTAAACGTCACCGTTTCCGACCACGGTGTCGTCTCGCCGCTGTCCATGACTCCCTGCAACTGAACGAAGTATTTTGTGTTCTTGTCGAGTTCGTACAGACCGTAGTAGCTCGACGTAACCCCCGTCGTGTACTTGACAGGATTCACCCATTCCGTACCGTCGAAATAATCATTCATGAGGCGCAGGTTGTCGATGTGCAGCCAGTTGCGGTTGGTGCCTGGCAGGGTGCGTATGGCGATGTAGCCCTGTACCCCATAGTAGGAGTCTAAGTCGACGGTCATCAGCTGCCATCCTGCCGGGAAGTCCCAGGATGCCACCTGCTGGAAGCTGCTGATGTCGTCGTCGGTGGTCGAGATGTAGACGGCGAATCTGTTCTTGGCATCTTCAGGATATGCAGCTGTCGCCCAGAACGTGAAGAGTCCTTCAAGATGTGTCTTCGGCAGGATGAGCCAGTCGTCGCCGTAGCAGTCGTTGGCTGTCAGGCTTATGCTGCCATCGACACCACAGCCCACTTTGGCCACCCATGTGTAGTCGTTCTGACTGACATCGACGACCTTCCACCCATCCGGTATGTTGCCGTCTTCGAAGTCGTAGTCGGGATTGCCGTCTTTCCAGAGGCGCATGTTCCACTTCGTTTCGCCGCTGCCAGCTGACCAGATCAGGTCAGCGCGGTCTTGCTTGACATTAGCAGCCCAGATATAATCGGGAGCCTGCAGCGGCTTTGTCTTCAGCATGACGGGAGCCGACCATCCACTCGTGTTCCTGCAGTTGTCCTTCAGCGCCATCACCTGAGCAATAAAGTCAGTGCCCGACTTCATGTTGGTGATGTCGTAGGGGTTGGCATCGACGTTGAGCGCATAGGTCCAGTTGTCTGATGCGGCCTGATAGGTTGTCAGCTCATAGCTGATGTCGTCGACGTTCATGCAAAACTCGTCCCAGCTATCGAAATGGCGGATGGCGATATATCCCATGCCCGTGAACTCGGAGAGGTCGACAGAATAAAGCGTATATTCTACGTTTGTTTCGAACTCCTCCGACACCTGTACGAAGTCGCTGGGGTCGGTATTACCTGACGTAGAAACATAGACGGCGAAGTTCTCATGGCTAAAATCTGGATCCTGAGCTACAGCCCAGAAGCTGAAGGTGCCGCCCAAGGGCAGCTGCGGCGACACGAGCCAGTCGTCGGGGGTTAACGCGCCCCCTATCCAACTTGCAGAAGTGATGCAAGCGTCACCGCTCATTGTCAGATAATGTTCATATTCGCCACTGATGGTAAGGTACCAGTCGTAGCCGTCGCCATCAGCGTCGATGGTAGTCCATTCGCCCTTTTCACCGCTCTCGAAGTCCCATGCCCACGACTGGGTGACTGCTGTTGATTCATCGCTGGGCTCTCCATAGCGCACAATCCATTTCGTCTCGTCCTTGCCAGGAGTCCACGAGGCTGTAGTGTTGCTGTACGAAGTGTTTGAGATGGCCAGGTCGGTCGGTGCCTCCATGCTGCCGTCTTGCACGCGCATGACATAGCCATTGGCAACAGTCGAGCTATTGAGCTTCTCGCACAGCGCGAAGGCTTCCTCACAGCTGCCGCAGAAGAGCACGCCTGGTATTTGCTGCGAAATCTTGTTGGCTTCATTGAGGCCATAGCCGAGCTCATTCACCAACCAATTGACGAACGCTATGCGGGTAGTCACTCCGCTGACCACCATCAGCCACTCTCCCGACCGGTCGGTAATACTTTCCACGCCGTTGTCGATAAGCTCCGCCGTCGCCCCAGCGGCCACGACGGCATCATAGAGTGCCTGCGCCGTTTCTTGGTCGATGCCTTCCGCCAAGAAGCAGGGAGCACCCTCTACCAGGGCTTTAGCATCGGCGAGTCCTAAGTTCAGTACATCTCTGACGGCTTTGACAACGTTCAGTTTGCTTTCTCCCGCATTTTCCAGCCATACCGACCAACCGCCGACATAGATAGGTGGCGCGTATTCAGGGTCGGTGTCGATGAGGTTGGCAGTCGCTCCGGCATCCACGAGGGCGTCGTAGAGCGTCTTTGCCGGGTCGTAGTAAGCATTTTCCAACAGGGTGACAGGAGCCGCATCTACCAGAGCTTTGGCTTCTGTCAAGCCGATGCCGAGCTGTTCGTGCACCACTTTGATGACGGTGAGCTTGTTCACTCCACTGCTCTGGAGCACCACCTTCCATGTGGCTGTCTCCATCGTCTTCCTCGCTGGTGGCGAAGACATAGCCTGCATTCCCACGAATGTTGTAAGAAGGGCCAACATGATTGTCAGAATTTTCTTTCCCATATTTTTTAGATTTTTAGTGATTATTGCTACTGCTTATCTGTAGTGACGCGACGTTTCGTGTCCATTCATTGTGGTTGCAAATATAAACAAAAAATCCGAAACTCACAAGAATTTCGGATTTTTTCGCTATTATTTTCTTTTGCTTTGTCGAATCTTATACCTTCTGATAAGGTATCAGCCTATTTATTGTTGAGGGAGAAGACAATCTTCCCTTTCGTCAGGTCATCATCATGCTACTTTTTGCGGGCTGCAGGTGCTTCGTCCCATTCCTTGATAATCTTGCGGGCGCGCTTCAGGTGCTTGCGGTCGCGACGGCCGCGCTTGTCGAGCATCTTGCCCAAGTCGAATGTGAGCAGCGATGGATGGTCGGGAGCCGAGAGAATCTCCTCGCGCTTGGCACGCACCTGCTTCAGCAGCTCGGGCGAAAGACCTACCACAACGACCTCGTCGAGCATGAAGTCCTTGGCAAAGAGATACATCGTGTCGGTTATCTCCGCACGTGCGAGCTTCTCCTTGCCATATTTCAGATGACTGAAGGTGATGCTGTCGAAAGGCTCCTGGATGAATACCACACCCAGACCGTTGGTCTTCTTCGCTTCCAACGAGTCGACGATGACGGAGACTCCCTCGATGGGGAAGCCCGTCTCGAAGTCGAGAACAGCCAGCTTACGCTGTGCCATCATGCTGCCAGCACACATTATATATAATAGGATAAGGACAAAAAATCTGTTCATAAGAGGAGCCTTTTGTTGAAAATTCGCTGCAAAAATAGCGTTTTTTCTTCATAACGCATGGTTGTATAACTTATTTTTCGTATTTTTGCAACTTGTAAAATTAAAATTCAGAAAGAAAGAATAAAAAAACAATAACCATGAAACAGAAAATCGTAGTGAACATAGGTCGTCTGGCTGGCATCCTGCCCGCCGGAAAGGAACGCTTGTGCGGCAAGGAGATGGCGCAGATGGAAACCCTGGAAAATGCTTGGATGCTCATAGAAGACGGGCGCATCAAGGACTTCGGGGGAGCCTCCGAAGCCC
>CAMORS010000030.1 GCA_946624005.1 uncultured Prevotella sp.
GACCTCCTACATTAGCGCATCAGAGACCATCAACGACCTTGCCAGAGACCATCAATGACGACATCAGAGACCATCAATGACAACATCAGAGACCATCTCCGACCCTATCAGAGACCGTCTCCGACGGCGCAAAACATCATCAATCGGCCCTAATTGATATCATTTAATGTTTTTTATTGCTAAATATTGCGCGCAGAAACATCTTTTTTTGTAATTTTGCATCCAGATTCACGAAAAAGAAGAATATATGAAAAATAGTCTGAGATATTTTGCGCTGATACTGCTCTTCCTGGGCAGCATCGCGGTGGAAGCCCAGGTGCAGAACTGGCAAACGATGCACAAGGTGAAGAAGAAGGAGACGCTCTTCGGCATCTCACGTCAGTATGGCATCACCGTGGAAGAGCTGAAAAAGGCCAATCCGGAGATGAACATGCCCAACTACAAGCTGCGCAAGGGCGACTACATCTACATCCCCTACCCCACGCCGGAAGTGAAGGAAGCTGCGCCCACAGAGCCTGCCAAGCCCGCCGACGACATCACCAAGCGAGCCATCCGCGTGGGCGTGATGCTGCCGCTGCACAATGTCGACGGCGACGGACGCCGCATGGTGGAATACTATCGGGGCATGCTCATGGCCTTCAACGACCTCCGGCAGGAGGGCATCTCAATAGACGTTCGCGCATGGAACGTCAACATCGACGCCGACATCCGGCAGACGCTGCTCGAGAAGGATGTGGACAAGCTCGACATCATCTTCGGCCCGCTCTACACCAAGCAGGTGAAGCATCTGGGCGACTTTGCCCGCAAGCACAACATCCGCATGGTCATCCCCTTCAGCATTAACGGCAACGAGGTGGCCGAGAACCCCTTCGTCTATCAGGTCTACCAGTCGCCCGACGAACTCAACACGAAGGCTATCAACGCCTATCTGGCACGCTTTGCCGACTGCCACCCCGTCATCGTCGACTGCAACGACAAGACGAGCACCAAGGGCAACTTCACCTTCGGCCTGCGGCAGCAGCTGGAGAAGCGGGGCATCGCCTACAGCATCACCAACCTGACCAGCTCCGACGAGATGTTCGCCAAGGCCTTCGCCCTCGACAAGCCGAACGTGGTCATCCTCAACACCGGACGCTCGCCCGAGCTGACAGCCACCTTCAAGAAGCTCGACGTGCTGACGCAGAACAACCGCGACCTGAGCATCTCGATGTACGGCTACACCGACTGGCTGCTCTACGAGAAGATAGACAAGGACCGCTTCTATCAGTACGACGTGTTCATCCCCACACACTTCTACCACAACGCCTCGTCGACGAAGACCGGGCAGCTGGAAGCAGCCTACCAGCGATGGTTCCACACGCCCATGATGGAGGCAAAGCCGCGCTTTGCCCTCACCGGCTACGACCAGGCAACGTTCTTCCTGCGCGGCATTCACCACGAGGGCAACAACTTCCGAGGCGACACACCCGATACGAAAGCCGTGCAGACGCAGTTCAAGTTCAGCCGTGTAGGAACGGGCGGATGGCAGAACAACCAGTTCATGCTCATCCACTACAACCGCAACCGAACCATCTCCAACGTCACGTTCTGAAATGAAGAAAGTAACAACCCTGACACTCCTCATCGCCATGTGCGCCTCGCTGGCTCATGCCCAGATAGGCGACCACCGCAACGACTTTGCCATCGGCGTCAACGGAGGCTACGTGCTGAGCAACGTGGCCTTCCTGCCCAAGGTGACGCAGACCTTTCATGGAGGTCCGACGGGCGGACTCAGCGTGCGCTACGTCTGCGAGAAGTATTTCAACACCATCTGCTCCATCTATGGTGAGGTGAACTACGCCCAGATAGGCTGGAAGGAGAACATCATCGACCGCAACGAACAGCCCGTCATCAACCCCACGACGGGCGTGGCAGAGCATTTCCAACGCAACATGACCTACCTGCAAGTGCCTGTCTTTGCCCACCTGGCGTGGGGACGCGAGCAGAAGGGCATGCAGTTCTTCTTCCAGGCCGGTCCGCAGTTCGGACTCCACATCACTGACAAGGCAGTGAAGAACTTCGACCTCGACGACCGCAACATCACCGACCGCGTCAACCAAGTGATCCGCCAGGACACGATGGCCGTAGAGAACAAGATCGACTACGGTATCGCTGCCGGCATCGGCATGGAATACTCGCATCCCAAGATGGGGCATCTGCTGCTCGAGGCCCGCTACTATTACGGACTGGGCAATATCTACAAGGATTCGAAGCGCGACTATTTCAGCACCTCGCGCTTCTCGAACATCGTCCTGAAGCTCACCTATCTCTTCGACATCACGCGAACAAAGCGTGAAAGGTGATGGGTGATGGGTGTTGATGGTTTCCGGTTGATAGAATAAGGAATAATAATAAAAACAATCAGATAAGAAATGAAACAATTCAGATTAGTGAACAACGTGCTGGGATGGGTGGCCTTCTTGGTGGCCGCCGTCGTCTATTGCAGCACCATCGAGCCGACAGCCTCGTTCTGGGACTGTCCGGAGTTTATCGTCACCGGTTCCCGACTGGAAGTAGGCCACCCGCCAGGCGCACCGTTCTTCATGCTCACGGCCAACCTCTTCTCACAGTTTGCGAGCGACCCCTCGCAGATAGCCCTGATGGTCAACACGATGAGCGCCCTGCTCTCGGCATCGTGCATCCTGTTCCTCTTCTGGAGCATCACCCATCTGACGCGCAAGCTCATCTGGAATGAAACCTCCCCCACCCCCTCCGATGGAGGGGAGCCTCAAATGCCGCTCTCGAAGCTCATCGCCATCGAGGCATCGGGCTTGGTGGGTGCACTGATCTACACCTTCAGCGACACGTTCTGGTTCTCGGCCGTAGAGGGTGAGGTCTATGCCTACTCGTCGGCCCTGACGGCGCTCGTGTTCTGGCTCATCCTGAAATGGGAAGACCACGCCGACGAGCCGCATTCCGACCGCTGGCTCGTGCTCATCACCTACATCACGGGTCTGAGCATCGGTGTCCACCTGCTCAACCTGCTCTGCGTGCCGGCCATCGTCCTCGTATATTATTATAAGAAGTATCCCAACGCCAACCTCAAGGGCTCGCTCATCGCGCTGTGCATCTCGTTTGTCATCGTGGCAGCCATCCTCTATGGCGTCGTTCCGGGCATCATCACCGTTGGCGGAGCCTTCGAGCTGCTGTTCGTCAACCAGCTGGGAATGCCCTTCAATACGGGACTCATCATCTACATCATTCTGCTCGTGGCCATCGTCATCTGGGCCATCTACGAGAGCCAGCTCGACAAGAGCCCCCTGCGGCAGAACATCGCCTTCCTCGCCGCTGTGGCCATGCTGGGCATCCCCTTCTACGGCTATGGCTGGAAGGCCCTGCTGATCGGCATCGTCATCCTCGTAGCCCTCTGGTTTGTCATCAACCTGAAGCGCGAGAAGCAGCTGCTCGTCACCGCCCGTGCCAAGAACACCACGCTGCTCTGCATGCTGATGCTCATGATAGGCTATTCGACGTATGGCGTCATCGTCATCCGCTCGTCGGCCAACCCGCCGATGGACCAGAACTCGCCAGAGGACATCTTCACCCTCGGCACCTATCTCGGACGCGACCAGTATGGCAACCGCCCGCTCTTCTACGGACAGGCCTACACGTCGGAGGTCGACTTCGTGCGCGACGGCGAGTATTGCAAGCCGCACGTCGTCGACGGCGCTCCCATCTGGCAGCAGAAGGAGAAAGCCTCGCCCGACGAGAAAGACTCTTACTTCATCGTCACCCACAAGACCGACTATAAGTATGCACAGAACATGCTCTTCCCGCGTATGTACGACCGTGCCCACGCCCAGTCGTACACCAGCTGGATGAGCGGAGCACCCTCGTGGCTCCCCACGGGACGCGACGTCGCCTACGACCGTTGCGGCGAGGCGGTGACGGTTCACATGCCCTCGCAGGCGGAGAACATCTTCTTCTTCCTCTCCTACCAATGCAACTTCATGTACTGGCGCTACTTCATGTGGAACTTCGCCGGACGACAGAACGACATTCAGGGCAACGGCGAGCTTGAACACGGCAACTGGCTCACCGGATTCTCGTTCATCGACAATGCCCGCCTGGGCAACCAAGACCTGCTGCCCGACGACCTGAAGAACAACAAGGGCCACAACGTGTTCTACTGCCTGCCCCTGCTCTTAGGTCTCATCGGACTGTTCTGGCAGGCCTACCGCGGACAACGCGGCATCCGACAGTTCTGGGTGGTATTCTTCCTCTTCTTCATGACGGGTCTGGCCATCGTCTTCTACCTCAACCAGACGCCCAACCAGCCACGCGAGCGCGACTATGCCTACGCAGGCTCGTTCTACGCCTTCGCCATCTGGTGCGGAATGGGCGTGGCTGCCATCTACGACCTGCTGAAGAAGCGCCTCAAGGGTGTCAACGGCACGCTCGTGGCCGCCGTAGTGGGCATCGTCTGTCTGCTGGTGCCCATACAGATGGCTTCGCAGACGTGGGACGACCACGACCGCTCGGGCCGCTACTGCTGCCGCGACTTCGGACAGAACTACCTCATGTCGCTACAGGACCAGGGCTACCCCATCATCTATACCAACGGCGACAACGACACCTTCCCGCTCTGGTACAACCAAGACGTCGAGGGCGTCAGGACCGATGCCCGCGTGTGCAACCTGAGCTACCTGCAGACCGACTGGTATATCGACCAGATGGTGCGACCCGCCTACGAATCGCCCTCGCTGCCCATCACGTGGCCGCGAATCGACTATTGCAACGGCACGAACGACTACATCGAGATCAATCCCGACGTGAAAGCTCAGGTGATGGAGTTCTATCAGGAGAATCGAGAGGAAGCCGTCAAGACCTTCGGCGAGGAACCCTTCGAACTGAAGAACATCCTCGACCGCTGGGTGCGTTCGGATAATCCCGACATGCACTTCATCCCCACCGACACGCTCTACATGACCATCGACAAAGAGGCCGTACGCAAGAGCGGCATGATGATGGCGGCCGACAGCATCCCCGACAAGATGATCATCTCGCTGGCCGGCAAGCGGGCACTCTACAAGGGCGACCTGATGATGCTCGAGATGATAGCCAACGCCAACTGGACCCGTCCTATCTACGTCGCTATGACAGTAGGGTCGGAGAACTACATGAACCTGGGCGACAACTTCGTGCAGGAAGGTCTCGTCTACCGCATCACTCCCTTCACGACGGTCAACGACAACGTCTCCGACTTCGACACGGAGAAGGTGTACAACAACGTGATGACTCGCTTCAAGTACGGCGGACTCGACAAGCCCGGACTCTACCTCGACGAGACTGTGATGCGTATGTGCGGTACGCACCGCCACCTCTTCGCCCAGCTCTGTAAGAACCTCATCCTCGAGAAGAAGAACGACAAGGCTCTCAAGGCACTGCAGTATTGCGACAAGATGATACCGGCCTACAACGTGCCCTACACCTATATTTCGGGTGCCGCAGATATGGCTTGGTGCTATGGCAAGCTCGGCAAGATGAAGGAGGCCAAGAACATCATGAACGCCATCGTGAAAAACTCGCAGCAATACCTCAACTGGTACATGTCGCTCGGATTCAACTCCATGCAGAGCTACCAGCGCGAGTGCATGATGCACCTCTACATCCTGCGCAACTGTGCCGACCAGGCTCTCGACTTCGACCAAGCCTACGGCAACGAGCTGATACAGAAGTTCGAGAAGCTGGCTGGCCAATACGAGCAGCTCGGCGGTAGCTTTAATCAACAATGATCATCGAACAACCAGCACGATGGCTGCGTTGGATCTATCCCAGTGCAACGTGGCGTATGGACCCAAAGGAGAAGGCAGTCTACCTGACCTTCGACGATGGGCCCATACCCCAGAGCACGCCTTTCATCCTGCAGACACTCGACGAGTTCAACATCAAGGCCACCTTCTTCATGGTGGGCGACAACGTCAGGAAATATCCACATCTGTACGAACAGATCGTGGCACGCGGGCATCAGGTGGGCAACCATACGATGAACCACCTCGGTGGATTCAAGCACTGGACCACCACCTACATCATCAACACCTATAAGGCCAACGAGCTGATCCATTCGCATCTGTTCCGACCGCCACACGGATGGATGCGCCATAGCGTCTACTATTGGCTGAAGAAAGACTTCCGCATCGTGATGTGGGATGTCGTCACACGCGACTACAGCAAGTGGCTCACCGCCGAAGATGTCGTCAACAACGTGAAGCGATATACGCGCAACGGCTCGATCATCACCTTCCACGACTCGCTCAAGAGCATCGACAAGCTGCAGACAGCCCTCCCCGAAAGCATCAGATGGCTCACCGAACAGGGATACCGGTTCAAGACGTTGGAAGGTTGAAGGAAGAAGGGTGAAGATATGACCGGACAAAAGATTTCATCTGACAAGATTAAGACCGAGGCTCTGCGTCTCGGTTTCTCTGTTTGTGGAATAGCGAAGGCCGAAGCCGTCGACGAGGCTACTGCCCGCCACTACCGACAATGGATAGAGAGCGGACGGCAGGCTGAAATGCACTATATGGAGAACCATCTCGACAAGCGTCTTGACCCACGCCTGCTGATGGACGGACTGAAGACCATCGTCTGCGTGGCGCTCAACTATTGCCCCGCCCAGCGGCTCCCCGACGGCGAATACCAGATTGCCGACTACGCCCTGGGCAAAGACTATCACGACATCGTCAAGCAGAAACTACACCAGCTGGCACAAACCATCCTCGCACCTTTCACCTCTCACCCCTCACCTCTCTCCCCCCTCGAAGGGCTGGGGGGAGCTTCTCATCCCTCACCTCTCTCCCCCCTCGAAGGGCTGGGGGGAGCTTCTCATCCCTCACCTCCCCCCTCGTACCGCGCATTCTCCGACAGTGCTCCCGTCTTGGAGCGCTATTGGGCTGCCCGAGCCGGACTGGGCTGGATAGGACGCAACCGCCAACTCATCATTCCGCCTCATCACCCATCCCTCGAAGCAAGCCACCAACACCTATCACCCATCGCCCCAACAGTCCCGTCTCTTATCAGGCGGATTCCATCCGCCCTTCATCACCCATCAGGCGGCAGCAAGTTCTTCCTCGGCGAACTCTTCCTCAACATCGAAGCCGACCGATACGACTCACCCATGAAGAGCCGCTGCGGAACCTGCGGCAAATGTCTTGAAGCCTGCCCGACAGGAGCCATCAAAGCCGACGACCCCTGTCTTGACGCTTCTCGCTGCCTGTCGTACCTGACCATAGAAAACCGCAACGACATTCCCGAAGAATTAGCCCAAAAGATGGGCGACACCATCTACGGCTGCGACCGTTGTCAGCAAGCCTGCCCATGGAACCGCTTTTCGCAGCCCACCAGCGAGCCCTTACTGAAGCCCTCGCCTGCCCTGCTCGCCATGAGCCGCGACCAATGGCACCAACTCTCGCGAGAGGAGTTTCAACAGCTGTTCAAGGGGAGCGCCGTGAAACGCGCAAAGTACGAAGGACTCATGCGCAACATCCGCGCCGTAGAGATGCACAACGCTCGCACTGAAGAGAAGCGCAGCATCGGCGACGTAGAGACGCACAACATCAGTGACGAAGAGAATTAGTCGCTCTGCTCTTGCTCGGCTTCCATCAACTCGTAGTCGCCTTCAACCATCAGGCGGTTGAGTTCCTCATAGATGCGGATGCAAGCCCAGGCATCGGTGGCTGCATAGACAAGCTGGTCGGGCCGCAAGTCGGGGTTGTCCCAGTTGGTGAGACGCTGCTTCTTCGAGATTTTCCGTCCGAAAAGGTTGGCGTAGATCTTCTGCAGACTCAGGTCTTCGATGCCCACCTTGCCGACAAGACTCTGAATGTCGACGAACAGACCGGGCTTGTAGTCGATGCGCGAGTGGAGCGACCTTACGTCGTCGCCCCACGAAAGGGCCACCTTCAGCACGTCGTTGTCCTCCAACAAGGGTTTCACCGCCTCGGGAACGCCCGAGACATAGAGTTTAAAGATGAAACACTCATTGTGAGTGGCTACCTGAAGGATGGACACTTTGTTGGGACGGCCTCCGCGATGAAACTGCGGACGCGTCTCGGTGTCGAAGCCCAGGATGTCTTGCCTGAGCAGATAGCTCACGGCATGACGCGCATCAACACGGCTGTTGATGGTGATGATGCGGCCGCCGAATTTTTCCACTGGCAGGCTGTTAACGTCGGCTGCAGGATAATGCTTGTATAATTGTTTTGTCATGATTGGCTTGACCTAATTCAAAAAGTTGTGCAAAATTAGAAAAAAAAATTGATTTCATTCATGATTCTGCTAAAAAATCACTACTTTTGCAATTCAAATAAGCAATAACAACAAACATGGCAAAGAAAAAACAGGCCAAGAAGAGCAAAACGCTCAGCGAGGCTCTCGGCATCAAGAATATATTCCAGAACGACATCTTCAACTTCATCTTCGGACTTGTCCTCCTGCTCCTGGCGGTGTACATCACCATCGCCTTCGCTTCGTACATCTCGACCGGACAGGCCGACCAAAGCCTCGTTCTGGACCTTCGGCCGGGCGAATGGCTCAACTCCAACCGCGACTTCAAGAACAGCTGCGGCTCGATGGGAGCCTTGCTCTCGTGGTTCTTCATGGCACGTTGTTTCGGACTGTCGGCCTTCCTCATTCCGCTGTTCATGATTCTCGCCGGACTGAAGATGATGCATGTCTACACGAAGGTCAACCTGCTGAAGTGGTTCATGTCCGTCGTCATCGTCATGATCTGGAGCTCCGTCACCTTTGCCAAGTTCCTCACACCCATCATGGGCGACCAGGTGTTCAATCCCGGCGGCGACCACGGATTGTACTGCTGCCAGTGGCTCGACAACGTCGTCGGCACGCCCGGGCTGACAGCTATCCTGGCCTTGGTGGCACTCATCTTCCTGACCTACCTCAGCTCGGAGACCATCAACGTGGTGCGACGCATGCTCAACCCCATCGGCGCACTCACCAACAAGGTGCAGTTTGTCATCACCAACAACCAGAAGCAGACAGACACCCCAACGGCCGAACCTGCCGCAGCCCAACAGCCCGCTGAACCCGCTCAGCCTGTAGTCGTCATGACCACCGCCGAAGAGGAGGAAGGGGAACGCAAGCCCGACATCGAACTGGTGCTCGACCAAAAAGGCGGCGGCGGTGGACTCAACGCGTCGAAACCGACAAAAGACGCATCGCAAGACGACGACATTCAGCTGCATGTAGAGGCTGGTGCCGACGAAGAGAAGGCCGGCAGCGAAACGCTCGACGAGAAGCCCGACCTTTCGGTACCCATCAATCCGCGCATGCCGTGGCTCAAGTATCAGTTCCCTACGCTCGACCTGCTGAAGAAATACGACGCGGACGAACGACCCACCATCGACCAAGAAGAGCAGCGGTCGAACATGAACCGCATCGTCAAGGTGCTCAACGACTTCGGTGTGCAGATACGCTCCATCCACGCCACCGTGGGTCCCACCATCACGCTCTACGAGATAACACCCGCCGAAGGTGTGCGCATCTCGAAGATACGCAACCTCGAAGACGACATCGCCCTGAGTCTGTCAGCACTGGGCATTCGTATCATCGCCCCCATCCCGGGCAAGGGAACCATCGGCATCGAGGTGCCTAACGCCAAGCCGCAGATCGTGTCGATGGAGTCGGTGCTCAACTCCAAACGCTTCCGCGAAACCACGATGGAGCTGCCCATCGCCCTGGGTAAGACCATCACCAACGAGGTGTTCATGGCCGACTTGGCCAAGATTCCTCATCTGCTCGTGGCTGGTGCCACAGGTCAGGGTAAGTCGGTTGGCCTGAACGCCATCATTACCTCTTTATTATATAAGAAGCACCCCAACGAGCTGAAGCTCGTCTTGATCGACCCGAAGAAGGTGGAGTTCAGCATCTACAACCCCATCGTCAACCACTTCATGGCGCAGATACCCACCGACAACGACGACGAGGAAGCCATCATCACCGACGTGACGAAGGTCATCAAGACGCTCAACTCGCTCTGCGCCCTGATGGACCATCGCTACGACTTGCTCAAGCTTGCCGGTGCCAGAAAGATAACGGAATACAACAAGAAATTCCTCGAACGCAAGCTCAACCCCAACGACGGCCACGAATACATGCCATACGTGGTGGTGATCATCGACGAGTTCGGCGACCTCATCATGACGGCCGGCAAGGAGATTGAGTCGCCCATCGCACGCATCGCACAGCTGGCACGTGCCGTAGGCATACACATGGTCATCGCCACACAGCGACCCACCACGAAAATCATCACCGGTAACATCAAGGCCAACTTCCCCGGACGTATCGCTTTCCGCACGATGGCACGCATCGACTCGATGACCATCCTCGACCAGACGGGAGCCAACCAGCTCATCGGACGAGGCGACATGCTCTTCGTCAATGGCGGCGAGCCCATACGCGTGCAGTGTGCCTTCGTCGACACACCAGAGGTGGAGGCCATCAACAAGTATATAGAAGCACAGCCAGGACCGCTCAGTCCGATGGAGCTGCCCGAGCCTGCCACCGATGAAACCGGAGGCACATTAGGCGGCGGAGGAATGGACATGCACAACATGGACCCGCTCTTCGAGGATGCTGCACGCAGCATCGTCATCAGCCAGCAGGGGTCGACGAGTATGATCCAGCGCAAGTTCTCCATCGGCTACAACCGCGCCGGCCGACTCATGGACGACCTGCAGAAGGCGGGCATCGTGGGCGAGGCGATGGGCAGCAAACCGCGCGAGGTGCTCATTGCCGACATGAACTCGCTCGAGAACCTTCTGGCCTCGTTAAGGAATTAAAATTTTATCTCAATTAGATTATGGGTTGGAGATTTAAAAAGAGAGTAAAAATTCTTCCTGGAGTTTATATTAATTTCAGTAAAAGTGGAATTAGTGCAAACATAGGTATCAAAGGTGCAAATGTCACTTTTGGGCCTGACGCAACATATGTAACAACTGGAATACCGCGAACAGGCTTGTATAACAGGGAAAGAATAAAGAGTTTAAAGAATGCTTCAAAAGATGCAATTACAGATGATGATTATTGCATCCAACCTACAGGATATGATTTAGCAGACGAACCTTCCCTCATAAACAACGAACAAGATAAAAAAGAAAGGAAGTATGAATTAAGTGCTAAAGTATCTTCTGCATCAATGAAGAAAGATAAACAGACATATGACTCTATTGATTTAACCATCCCCATTAACCATCGTAACCCTTGGCTGAAGTATCAGTTTCCCACGCTCGACCTGCTGAAGAAATACGACACCAACGAACGGCCTACCATAGACCAAGAAGAACAGCGGCAAAACATGAACCGCATAGTCAAGGTGCTCAACGACTTCGGTTACCAGATTCGAAGTATTCATTCTTCCGTCGGACCCACCATCACATTCTATGAAATCACATGTGACGAAGGCCTATATATATCACATATTAAAGATATTGAAGCAGAAATAGCACTTTCACTTTCTGCTATTGATCTTCATGTAATGTATTTACAAGGAAAAGGAGCGATTGGCATTGAAGTTCTAAACTCTACCCCCCAGATTCTATCCATATTATCAATTTTTGATACCCAGAGATTCCGGGAAACCATTATGGAGTTACCTGTTGCTATAGGAAAAACTATAACAAACGAAGTTTTCATGTTTGACCTTACGAAAGCGCCACATCTTCTCATTTCTGGTTCTTCTGGACAAGGTAAGTCTTCTGCTCTCCACACTATTATAACATCCTTATTGTACAAAAAGCATCCGAATGAACTTAAATTTGTTTTGATGGCACCATACGGAATAGAATTTTTGCAATACAGCGTTATTTCAAATCATTTTCTAGCAGTTCTACCTTCTTCTGACCCTATTATTTCTAATGGAAGGGACGCAACAGAGATGCTAAAAAATCTCTGTTCTGAAATGGAATCCCGATTCAAATTATTAATTGCAGCAAATTCAAATAACATAACAGACTACAACAAAAAATTTGTAGAACGTAAATTAAGCATCAACAAAGGATTCGATTACTTACCATATATTGTGGTGATGATTGATTCATATAACTACCTCATTGAAGGTTATGAAGATGATATCAACTATTATCTTACAAGACTTGTTAAGTTTTCAAGGGCTGTAGGAATTCATGTAATTATTGCATCCGGACGACCATCTAGTGACATTATATCAAGCGAAATAAAATCTTATATACCTGCAAGAATCTCTTTCAGAGTAGCAGAAAAAACTGATTCACAGATTATACTCGATCATGCAGGAGCTGAAAAGCTCATCGGACGAGGCGACATGCTCTTCGTCAATGGCGGCGAGCCCATACGCGTGCAGTGTGCCTTCGTCGACACACCAGAGGTGGAGGCCATCAACAAGTATATAGAAGCACAGCCAGGACCGCTCAGTCCGATGGAGCTGCCCGAGCCTGCCACCGATGAAACCGGAGGCACATTAGGCGGCGGAGGAATGGACATGCACAACATGGACCCGCTCTTCGAGGATGCTGCACGCAGCATCGTCATCAGCCAGCAGGGGTCGACGAGTATGATCCAGCGCAAGTTCTCCATCGGCTACAACCGCGCCGGCCGACTCATGGACGACCTGCAGAAGGCGGGCATCGTGGGCGAGGCGATGGGCAGCAAACCGCGCGAGGTGCTCATTGCCGACATGAACTCGCTCGAAAACCTTCTAGCCGCATTAAGGAATTAAAGAAATCAGCTGTAAGACTCCTCGTAGCGTTAAGAAACTAAAGAAATCATCCGTAAGGCTCGTCGCAGCGTTAAGAAAACAAAATGCTTTCAAACGCACACCCTACCGAAACGTCATTGAAAGAAAACAGAGCAATTATGAAGAAATACATTTCCATCATCATGCTGTTGGCCGTTTGTTGCGGAATGGCCTCAGCTCAGACAGCCTCACAGGCTCGTAAGATTCTCGACAAGACAGCTGCCGTCATCGGCCACAAAGGGGGCGCAACGGCCAAGTTCAACATGAAGGGCAAGTATGGCAATGCCTCGGGCACCATCGCCATCAAGGGCAACAAGTTCTGCGCCCACACCGATGCCGCCACCATCTGGTACGACGGCAAGACGCAATGGACCTACAACAAGAAGAACGACGAGGTGAACGTCAGCACACCCACCGAGGCGCAACAGCAGCAGATGAACCCCTACAAGTTCATCAATATCTACAAGACAGGCTTCGACATGACCTCGAAGAATGTGGCCGGCGGTTATGAGGTGCACCTGAAGGCACAAAACCAGAAACGCTCCATCAAGGAGCTTTACATCACCATCAACCGCAGCTATCAGCCCACCGTCGTGAAGATGCGCAACGACAAGGGGTGGACCACCATCACGCTCTCTGGCTTCCAGACCAAGAACCTCAGCGACAGCCAGTTCCGCTTCAACAGCAAGGAACACCCCTCCGCCGAAGTCATCGACCTAAGATGACAAGTCTGATAAGTAATGTCTGAACTCCCGAACTCCTGAACTCCTGAACTCCTGAAAAAATGAACCGCTTAGAGCTATTCCGCACCCTGCGACGCCACATCAAGCTGAGCGAGAAACGCAGCGTCAACTTCGAGCAGAACCGCACTGCCAAGTTCTTCATCTACCTCGGAGCAGGCTTTGCCTGCTGCTATCTGATGTTCATCGCGGTGATGCTCTCGCTGATTGCCAACAGTCTGTCCGACCTCACCACCATCGAGTTCTTCTTCGGACTGCTGCCCTTCATCCTCGTGATTGATTTCAGCCTCCGTTTCATCGGGCAACAGACGCCGGCACAGCTCATCAAGCCCTATTCGCTGCTGCCTATACCGCGCCACGCCTGCGTCGAGACATTCATCCTGACGAGCATGGTGAGCGAGAACAACCTGATATGGATGTTCCTCACCGTACCCTTCGCCATCATGTCGGTAGTCTTCATCCACGGCTTCTGGGCTGCTCTGGCCTTCGTCTTCTTCATGCAGGTCATCATCGTCGCCAACAGCCAGAACTATATGCTGTGGCGCACGCTCACCACGCGCAACGTCCTGTGGTGGATAGGAGCTGCCGTCTTCTATGCCCTGCTCTTCCTCCCGTGGATCATCTCGGGCGACTTCGACACGCAGTTTGAAGTGTTCTCGTGGTTCGGCAGCCGACTCGTCAAGGGGCACCCGCTCATGATTCTGCTCTTAGCCGCCATTCTGGCTGCCTATTTCTTCATCAACCGCCACATTCAGTATGTCTACACCAAGAGGGAGACGGCACAGACATCGGAGAAGGCCATCAAGCACGTCAGCGAGTTCCGCCAGCTCGACCGCTTTGGGCAGACGGGCGAATACATCAAGCTCGAGATCAAGAGCATCATGCGCAACAAGAACATGCGCGGCTCCTTCCTCTACAGCATCATCTTCAACATCATCCTGAGCATCCTCATCTCCTACACCGACATCTACGACGACAGTTTCTCGTCGATGTTCTTCATGACCTACGTCTTCATCCTCAGCGGAGGCATGCTGCTCATCAAGGTGATGGGTGCCGAAGGCAACTACATCGACGGTCTGATGGTCCACAAAGAGAATATCCTGCAGCTGCTCCACGCCAAGTACTACTTCTATCTGGCGTTGCTCCTGCTGCCGCTCGTCATCATGATACCCACCGTCTTCATGGACAAATACTCCTTGCTTCAGCTCGTCGCCACCATGTTCTTTGCCGGCGGACCCGTCTACTGCGCCTTCATGCAGATGGCCGTGTGGAACAAGATGACGATGCCGCTCAACACCAAGCTCGTGGCCAGAGCTAACGTCGAGACCAACTGGTTTGCCGTCATCGTCGAGATGCTCGCTATGTTCAGTCCCGTCATCTTCATCGCCATAGTCAGCTCGTTCTGCTCTGAGACGACAAGCTTCATCATCATGCTCATCGTCGGACTGGCCTTCATTGCCGCCAGCCCCTACTGGATGCGTAACATCTACAACCGCTTCATGCGCGTACGCTATAAGAACATGGAAAGCTTCCGTGCCACAAGATAGCCGACAACAAGATTTCACAACATGACCTACAGACATGCTCTCTGCCTTGCATCAGCCCTCTGCTGCTCTTTTATAGCAATGGCTCAGTCAAGGACCATCACCGTCAGCGCAACAAACCCTGACGGCCAAGCTCGCACCGACGTACCCGTAACGGTCAGCCTGCCCAAAGACATCAGGGTGAGAAGTGCCGCCGTCAACATTTCCTCTTCGTCAATCAAGTCGACGAATCACACCACCACCCTGCCCTACCAGCTCGACGACCTCGATGACGACGGCCGCTACGACGAGCTCTTCTTTCTCACCGACCTTGACGCCCGGGAGAAGCGCACGTTCTCCGTCACCCTCTCCACAGAGAAGCCCACCGAAACCTTCCAGCCTCGTGTCTACACCGACATGATGCTCACCAACAAGAAAATCAAGGAGAGCAACAAGCAGAACCTCTATATCTCGCAGCTGACCGTAGAGAACGGCACCAACGCCTACAACATGCTCCACCACCACGGGGCAGCCTTCGAGAGCGAGTTGGTGGCCTACCGTATCTACTTCGACCACCGACAGACGGTGGATATCTACGGCAAATACCAGCCCGGACTGGAACTCCGACAGACGCAGTTCTATCCCGATGCCGAACAGAAGGCACAGGGCTTCGGCGACGATGTGCTATGGGTGGGCAACACCCTCGGCGTGGGCACCTTGCGCGGATGGGACGGCCAGCAGCCTGTGATGCTCAACGACGTTGAACACCGTAGCCAACGCCTCGTAGCCACTGGTCCGCTGCGCATCATCATTGAGGTGAAAGACCGCCAGTGGCGCGTTCTCCCCGGCGAGGAACCCATCACGATGACCACCCGCTACACACTCTGTGCCGGGCATCGCGACTGCTCGGTAGACATTCTTTTCGAGGATGTGAAGCCCGAGCAACGCGTTGCTACTGGACTTATCAACGTGAAGGACTCACGCGAATATTCCAACCACCGCGGACTGCGGGGCTGCTGGGGAACCGACTGGCCCGTATCGGTCAAAGACAGCGTCGGACACAAGCGCGAGACGGTGGGCTTAGGTATCAGCATCCCTCACGAATACATCGTCGAAGAATGCCCCGCCAACCGTGACAACTACCCCTTCGTGGTGCGTCCCGTCGACAACCGCCTGCACTACGACATCGTCTTCTGCAGCGACAACGAACACTTCGGCTACCACTCAGCCGACCAGTGGTTTGCCTATCTACGGGAATGGGACGCACAACTAAAACAACAGATAGCTATCACCACCGAGCAGTAGCCATCAACACCCAACACCCATCAACCAGCAACCATGGAGACAAAGACAATACCCGTAGTAGGAATGGCTTGCGCTGGCTGTGCTGCCAACGTCGAACGCCACCTCAACCAGTTAGAGGGAGTAGCATCAGCATCCGTCAACTTCGCGGCCCGCACAGCACTCGTCAGCTACGACCCCAAGACCATTTCGCTCCAGCAGATGAAAGAAGCCATCCTCAAGGCTGGCTTCGACCTCGTCGTAGAAGAAGACCGCAGCGTCGAAGAGATAGAGAAGAATGCCTTCAGGCAGCTGCGCCGTCGCGTCGTTGTATCATGGATTCTCGCCCTATTGGCCATGAGCATCAGCATGGGATGGATTAGTATGACCAACGGCAACATACGCAACCAGACGCTCTTCATCATCGCATTGGCCAACCTCATTTATTGCGGTCAATCCTTCTTTGCCAATGCCCTACGCCTGCTGCGCCACGGTGAGACCAACATGGACACGCTCGTGGCCCTCTCCACAGCCGTATCCTTCCTCTTCAGCGCATACGTCACGTTTGCGCCCCTCACACATCAACCATCAACCATCAACCATCAACCCTTCTATGATGCTTCCATCATGATCATCACCTTCGTGCTGACAGGTCGCCTCATGGAGACGCGCGCCAAGAACGGTGCATCGTCGGCCATCCGACAACTCATGGGATTGGCACCAAAGACAGCCCGCCTGGTCAACGGCGACGAACTGAACCTCGTGCCCATCTCCACCATACAGCCTGGCGATATCATCGAGATCCGTGCCGGCGAGAAAGCACCCGTCGACGGCATCGTCAGCAAAGTTTGTAACGAAGCCCCCTCGGGAGCCGTAGGGGGGACTCCTTCTTCACCTCTCATCATGGACGAGAGCATGATGACGGGCGAACCGCTCTCCGACCCGAAGCAGATGGGCGACCGCATCTTCTGCGGCACTATCGTTCACCAAGGACAGGGACGCTACATGGCTCAGCAAGTGGGCGAACAGACCATGCTGGCACAGATGATACGCATGGTGCAGCAGGCACAGGGCAGCAAAGCACCCGTGCAACGCATCGCCGACCGCGTGGCCAGCATCTTCGTTCCCACCATCCTATGCCTCTCGCTCGTCACCTCCCTCGCATGGTGGCTCCTCGGAGGAGAACAACAGCTGCCGCGCGCCATCCTCTCGGCTGTCTCCGTACTGGTCATTGCATGCCCCTGCGCCCTCGGACTCGCCACACCGACAGCCCTCATGGTGGGCATCGGCAAGGCAGCACAGAAGGGCATCCTCGTCAAGGATGCTACAGCCCTGGAGCATCTCCGCCAGACATCGGCTATCATCTTCGACAAAACCGGCACCCTCACCTCCCTCAACACTTCTGCAAGCAGCCCACAAGAAGTCCTCAAGCCGCACACCCGCGAAGCCATCCAGAGCCTGAAAGACAGGGGCATTGCCGTCCACATGATGAGTGGCGACAAGGAGGAACGCGCCGCCCACTGGTCTCACGAAGCTGGTATCGACCACTATAGCAGTCAGGCACTGCCGCAGGACAAGGAAGACCTCGTACGACGTCTGCAAGGCGAAGGCCACCATGTCGCCATGATCGGCGACGGCATCAACGACACACAAGCCTTGGCGGCTGCCGATGTAAGCATCGCGATGGGAAAGGGAACGGATGTTGCGATGGACGTGGCACAGGTGACGCTCATGGGCAGCGACCTACGAACAATCACCGATGCCATCGACCTCTCAAAGCGCACCACACGAATGATCCGGCAAAACCTCTTCTGGGCTTTCATCTACAACGTCGTCTGCATCCCGCTGGCAGCCGGTGTGCCCTACCTCTTCGGCTACAACTGGCAGATAACGCCCATCCTCGCCAGTGCCTTGATGGCCTTTTCCAGCGTCAGCGTCGTGCTCAACAGCCTGCGCCTGAAATTGCGTTAATCTTCTGAAAATTATTAGGCTGTTTGCACAAGAATGCGTAACTTTGCACAGATATTTCAATTTTTAATTAAAAGAATAATGAACAGAAAGTTTTTCATCATGATGCTGGCCGCCACCATCATGGCAGGCCCAGCCACAGCACAGGAAGACAACAGCGTGAGCGGCACCGTCTCGAAGATATGGAACAACACCAAGAAGAAAGTGCGCAACTCCACGCGCCGCGTCAAGGAAGAATTCAACATCAACGATGCCGCTGCCGACCTGCGCGAGATCGACGGTCACAAATACATGCTCCTCTACCGTAAGGATAACTTCCGCGACGACGCAGCACAAGAGTTTAAAGACCGCTGCCTGCAGGAGTTCAAAGACAAGTATCCCGAAGTCACCGTCCTCAACTGTGTCATCCCGCAAGACCAATGGATCGACACCACCAGCCGCTCGGCAACAGGAAAGGTGACGAAATACGTCAAGACCATCTTCTGCTACATCCTTGCCAAAGACGGTCCCGACGGCTATATCAACGCACGCTTCTCCTTCCGCCAGCTCAAAAAGGTGGGAGGCAAGTGGAAGAACGACAAGTCGAACTGGCCCAACTGGGAGCGCACCGACGTCATGACACCCGATGTCTACAAGCAGCTCAAGGAACTGAGCAATTAACAAAAAAGAAGGAGCTAAATCGTTAATAGCTATTTCGAAGAATAGCTTATCGAAAATTTCTAAATCGAATAATAAATCGTAAATCGCCAATAACAATGGGTTTTCTCAAATCACTCTTCACCGGAAAAGTACCCACTGCCGAGGAGCAGCAACAAACCGACAATCAGCGCAAGTTCGACATCCTGAAGTTCGACGGCGTGAAAGCCCTCAAGATGCGACAGATGCAGCAGGCCGAACGATGCTTCACCGCCGCCCTCGAAATCAAAGATGACCCCGAGACGCACGACTATCTCTCGCAGGTCTATATCAACACCGCCCAGCTCGACCTCGCCATGAACGAACTCAACATCCTACGCAATGCAGAGCCAGACAACGAGCAGCTCCTTATGCGCATCGTCCAAGTGGCCTTCATGCAGGAAGACTACCCTCAGATGGAGCAGCTCTGCCAGCAGGCTCTTGCTATGGAGCAGCCCAATGAGATGTTCAAATATATGTACGCGCGCGCCAAACGTGGGATGAACCAGCCGGAGGAAGCTCTCCACCTGCTCGACGAGGTCATCGCCGAAAACCCGAACCTCCTCGACGTTCAACTCCTCAAAGCCGACACGCTCCTTGTCCTCGGTCGCAACGATGAGGCTCTGAGCCATACGCAGTGGCTCGCCGAGCGTGTACCCGACAACGAAGACGTCCTTTTGCTCGTAGCCCAGGCGCAGAAAGCCAACAACCAGACTCGAGAGGCCATCGACACCTGCTCGGCCATCATCGACCTCAACCCCTTCTCGGCGACAGCCTACCGCGAGCGTGCTGCCCTCCGACAAGCCCTCGGCGACGAAGCAGGAGCTGCCGACGATCTGCAGCAGGCTCGTGACATCATGCCCGAGAGCGATGCCGAAGACATCGAGCAACAGGTCAACCAGGCCTACCGCAACGCCAACCCCTTCGGCTAACCCTAAACCGCTCACCACGACGATTCTTCATTCCTCGATTCTTCATTCTTCATTCTTCATTAAAAAAAATGCCCCTCACCCTACAGCCTCTGAACATCACTTCCAAGCGCTCACGTCCCTTCGTCATCGCAGGCCCTTGCTCTGCAGAGACAGAGCAGCAGCTGCTGACGACCGCCCATCAGCTGGCCCAACGCGGATGTACCAACTTCCGTGCCGGACTGTGGAAGCCCCGCACAAAGCCAGACAGCTTTGAGGGACATGGGGCGGAGGCTTTGCCTTGGATGCGCCGCGTCAGGGAAGAGACGGGCATGCGCCTCATCACCGAGGTAGCCACGCCCGAGCATGTTGAACGCTGTCTGGAGTATGGGTTCGACATGTTGTGGATAGGTTCGCGAACGACGGCCAACCCCTTTGCCGTACAGGCCATTGCCGACAGTCTGCGCGGTGTAGACATAACGGTGCTGGTGAAGAACCCCATCAACCCCGACCTTGAACTCTGGATAGGAGCATTGGAACGCCTCAACCGCGCTGGCATCAGCCGTTTAGGGGCCATCCATCGCGGCTTCTCCAACTACGACTGCCACATCTATCGCAATGCACCGCTATGGCACATCCCTATCGAACTGCGCCGACGAATACCCGAACTGCCGCTCATCGGCGATCCCAGCCACCTCAGCGGCAATAGCGAGTTTATTGCTCCCTTGAGTCAGCAGTTTATGGATATGGGATTCGACGGACTCTTCATCGAGAGTCATTGCCACCCCGACCAGGCATGGAGTGATGCCGCCCAGCAGGTGACACCCGACGAGCTCAGTCTTATTCTCGGCTCGCTTGTCATCCGCGACAGCCAGAAGTCGCCAGAACGTATCAGCCAGCTGCGCGAACAGATCGACCAGCTCGACGACAGTCTGTTAGAGATTCTTGCCGAACGCATGAAGCTTTGCCGAGCCATCGGCCACTACAAGAAAGAAAACGACATGACCGTCGTGCAGCAGCAGCGCTACAACGAGATGCTCTTGCGTCGTAGTCAACAAGGGATGTTAGGAGGTATGGATGGCGACTTTATCCGTCAGATCTTCGAAGCCATCCACGAAGAGAGTGTCCGCCAGCAGATGGATATCATCAACACGTAATCACACCGAATCGCATATCCCCCTATACATAGATTAAGGCGGGCATAGATGCTACTTTTTCATCTATGCCCGCCGATTATGTACAGAGAACTGTCGGCAAAGACGGCTCTCTTTATTTCACGACGACTTTATGCCCATCGGTGATGTAAAGTCCCTTTGCGGGATGGTCTACTTGGCGGCCCTGTAGGTCGTAGACTGTTGATGGGTCATAGCTGTTGGATAACCAAGCAGAACGGATAGCTGAGGGATCGGTCGCTCCGTTAGCTGCAGCGGCGATGATGATGTCGCTGCCGTCCTCCGGAGTGTCGATATAGCATTGGTTAGCCACCACCTCGTCGGCCTTGCCCATCACGATGTTGGCTGTCTCGCCATCTTTGGCAAGGCGCAGCGTGCTGACACTTTCAGCTGCAGCCATCGGCAGACAGGTACCCTTGAGCAGGTTGCCCTCGAGGGCCGGCACATCCTCGTCGGTGGGAATGAGCGCATTGTCCAAGTCGTCGGCACTCTTCGAGCAGAGAATGACAGCCGTCGCAGCAGGCACCTTACCCTCAATCTTCACGAGATGGGCTACACCGTCGACGACATCATCAACATAGTAAGCCTCGACACCCTCTTTCGGCTGATAGGCAAACTCGGTGAACATCGTGGCATAGTACCGTCCGTCGACATCCTTCAGGCGTCTGTCCATCCCTACCGTCAGGGGATTGTTGTCGTCAACGGGCTGCATAATCCATACCGTCTCTTCCTGATTGATGCCGTCGAAAGCACCTTCCTCACCGAATGTGCCGTTCAGAAAGTTGAAGCCGGCTACATAGAGTTCGCCGCTCTCGTTCTCGCAGATGTAGTACATCTTGTCGAGCTCGATAGGTTCGAGGATACGCTCCACATAGGCGAGAGCCTCTCCGTCGAGCTCCTTGGCAGCCTCGGCAACGACCTGACGCTTGACGGCTCCGAAGAAGTCGAAGCTAAAGTCGTAGACAGCGTCGTCGAGGTTGTAATGGCTCAGCTCATCCATTGTCTTTGCAATGCGTATGCCGTTGACATTGTCGACGGGCGAATGGAAGGTAAGGAGGTAGCCGTTCTCTACTTCTGGTGCAGGCTGCAGATAGATGCCCAGGTCAAGATAGCTCTTCCACGTAGCCATGAAGTTGTGCACGGCATTCTTGAATCCTTCGAGCGACGTGAGGCCCATGGGGTTGAAGAATTTAGGCATGGCTATCATCAGGTACACCCTGGCATTGATATTCTCGGTGTTCTCATACCATGCTGCCACCTCCTCGCTCTCATGGAAGTTGTCGAAGGCGGCATTGACATACTTCTCGAGGTTGGCGAGATAGCCGCCGACGAAGCTGATGCCCTGACAGGTGATGTCGTAGGTGGAGTAGCTTCCGCTCTTCCACGCAGCGCGGGCCATGAGGTCCTGCAACTCGTTGACATAGTTGGGGTCGGTCGTGTCGAGCTGCTCCATGTCGTCGCCCAACATGTACATACCGTCGGTGTCGTAGTAGAAGATGCTTCCCGGCATGGTGCGTGCGTCATTTTCAGTGGCATCGAGGCTGAAGCCATACTTCTTGTCGACGTTGAGCACGTCGCCGTAGCCGTTGTGAACGATGCGGAAGTAGCCTGTCGTGAGCTTCTGGTTGGCCGCAGGCTCTTCGCCCTGTGCCATGGCCGCTATGGGCAATGCCATGAGGGCGATAGCAGCCATCGCTGTGTGTAAAGTTTTCATACTGATTGCTTTTTTTGTTGTTACTTGCCGTCGATGATATCGAATCCGCAATAGGGAACGAGACAACGCGGCACGCGGATGCCCTCAGCCGTCTGGTTGTTCTCAAGGATAGTGGCCATGATGCGCGGCAGGGCGAGGGCCGATCCGTTGAGGGTGTGGCAGAGCTCGGTCTTCTTCGTCTCTGGGTTGCGGTAGCGACACTTCAGTCGGTTGGCCTGATAGGTGTCGAAATTGCTGACCGACGAAACCTCGAGCCAGCGCTGCTGTGCCTCGCTGAACACCTCGAAGTCGTAGCAGATAGCACTGGTGAACGACTGGTCGCCTCCGCAGAGCAGGAGGATGCGGTAGGGCAGCTCAAGCTTCTTGAGCAATCCTTCCACATGTTCGAGCATCTCGCGATGGCTCTCCTTCGAGTGTTCGGGCTTGTCGATGCGCACAATCTCTATCTTTGAGAACTCGTGCAGGCGGTTCAGTCCGCGCACATCCTTACCGTAGGAGCCAGCCTCGCGGCGGAAGCATTGCGTATAGGCGCAGTTCTTGATGGGCAGGTCTTTCTCGTCGAGGATGACGTCGCGGTAGATGTTCGTCACAGGCACCTCTGCCGTCGGTATGAGATAGAAGTCGTCTACCTCGCAATGGTACATCTGTCCCTCTTTGTCGGGCAGCTGACCGGTGCCGTAGCCCGATGCGGCATTGACCACCGTCGGCGGAATGATCTCAGTATATCCCGAGCGTCGTGCCTCGTCGAGGAAGAAGTTGATGAGTGCCCGCTGCAGCTGTGCACCCTTTCCGATATAGACAGGGAAACCGGCTCCGGTAATCTTCACACCGAGGTCGAAGTCGATGAGGTTGTACTTCTTTGCCAGCTCCCAGTGGGGCAGCCGTGCCTCTTCGTTCACTGGATTAGTCGTCCAGTTGCCCACGGTGTCGGTGTCAGTGCATTCCTTGAGGTTGCTCTTGACGACGCGGTTGTCTTCAGCCGCACGTCCCTCGGGCACCTCGTCGTAGGGAATGTTGGGTATGGTGCAGAGCAGCTCGGTGAGCTCGCGCTGTGCCTGGCTCATCTCCTCGTCGAGCTGGTGGTTCATCTCTTTGAGCGAGGCCACCTGCTGCTTGGTCTTCTCGGCCTCTTCGCGCTGTCCCTGCTTCATGAGGGCTCCAATCTGCGCAGCCATCTTCTTGGCTTCAGAGAGGTTCTGGTCGAGGCGTTGCTGTGCCTCACGCCGACGTTTGTCGATAGCCAACACCTGGTCGATGGCTTCTTCTGCTTGGTTGAAATGTTTCTTTTTCAGTCCGCTGATAACGCGGTCACGTTGTTCGGTGATAAGTTTTAATGTCAACATGTCTTGTACGATATATATTCCTTAGTGTGTTTTAGAGTTCGCTGTCGCTGAGCTCGAAGGTGTTACCCTTGCTCATGTCGCCTGTCTCAAGACCGAGCTTGAGCCACTTCATGCGCTGCTTGGATGTTCCGTGCGTGAACGATTCCGGCTGACTGTAGCCCTGTGCCTTCTCCTGCAGATAGTTGTCGCCGATGACCTGTGCGCAACGGATGGCCTCTTCGAGGTCGCCGTCTTCGAGCGAGCCGAACATCTGCTGCTCGTAGTGTCCCCAGACACCTGCATAGAAGTCGGCGAGCAGCTCCAGTCGGACGCTGATCTTATTGGCGTTCACCTTATTGGTACGACTCATCTGCTGGTGGGCCTTGTTGAGTGTTCCGAGCAGGTATTCCACGTGGTGGCCCACCTCGTGGGCAATGACGTAGGCATAGGCAAAGTCGCCGTCGGCCCCAAGCGACTTCTTCATCGTGGTGAAGAAGGAAAGGTCGATATACAGGCATTGGTCGCCCGAGCAATAGAAGGGTCCCACCTGAGCATTACCGGCACCGCAAGCCGTCTGGACGCTGCCCGTATAGAGCACCATCTTCGGTGGCTGATACTGACGTCCCATCTGCTGGAACACCTTTGTCCATACATCCTCGGTAGAGGCGAGAATCTGTCTTGAGAACTTTGCCAGTTCTTCTTCTTCCTTGGTAAACTCGCGGTCGCTCTGTTCGACCACTTGTCCTTGAGCCATCTGCTGGCCGACGTTGTTGACGACGTCGCCGATATTACCACCCGAGAGGAAGGTGATGATGGCGATCATCACGATGCCTCCGATGCCCAGACCTGCTGCCTGTCCGCCTGACATTCGCCGACGATCGTCGACATTGCTGCTCTCTCTTCTTCCGTCTAATTTCATAAAGCTTTATTGTTTTTAAGTGAGTATTTTTTTATTTCGTTGAGATGACCTTCCGTCCGTTGACAATCATCGGCCCGCGCGCCTTGTTGCCCAATGCGGTCCGTCGTCCGTCGAGGGTGTACGTAGGCTGCCGCTTGCCTTCGGTTGTTGCGGTCTTGATGGTTGTCGGAACGGGCTCGTCCAGCTCCTTCTTGGTGATGAGCACCTCGTCCATGAAGAAGCGGTTTGTCGACGGAGTGAAGACGAGCGTGAAGGAGCCGCTACCGCTTATCTCTGTCTGATAGGTGTTCCATTGCTGTTTCTTCATCTCGCCGAAGCTGGTGTCGGCAATGGTGATGGCGTTGTTGTCGGCAGCGATAGTGATGGAGCATGACTCTTCCGACCACGGGGCCACCTTGAAGGTGAGGATGCAGTCGCCGTCAATGGTGATGGTGGGCGACGTGAGCGTTCCCTTCTTGCTGCCCGACCCGAAGCGTGCACACTTCAAACCGCCTGCCGTATAGGCTGCCGACCATCCGCTGTGGTCGCTGACGAACGTTCCGGCTCCGGCTCCCCCACTCCATGTGTTGTCGTTGCCTCCTGTTCCGGCACATCCGTCGAAGGTCTCGATGAAGAGCGTGTCGCCCTCTGCGATGACGGGATTGTCGGGGTTGTCAGGATTATCGGGGTTGTCGGGATTATCGGGATCGTCGGGATTGTCAGGATCGTCGGGGTCTTGCGGATCGGGTTCTATGCCGCTGTCGTAGTCCCAGTAGTTGAAGGCCACGTCCTGCTTGCTGCCCCAGATATATTCTTCCAGTCCGGGATAGTCTACGAAGGGGTTGCGGTTGTCCTGATGATTGTAGACAGAGTCGTTGCGTGCCGTCTCAACAGCATCCACGGGGTCCTGTCGAGACCAGCGCATGAGCATGTCGAGCTGCCACTGCGTGAAGCCCGGGTATTTCGTTCCGTTGAAGACATGCGCGGCTTCGGCGTTCGAGCTCCACGAGCTGATCTGGTTCTCATAGCACGTGGCCATATAGAAATAGATGCGGGCCAGGTCGCCCTTGATCTTGTCGTTAGGCTCGAAGACCTGTCCGGTATAGCCGCTGGTGCGGCATCGTCCCACCTTGCTGTAGCCGTTTGCCGACTGGTAGGTTATGCTGTTAGGGTCTACCTCGCCGAAAGGCAGGTTGCCTCGGCGGTTGTTGACATAGCCGTCGGTGGGAATGACGTGGTGGCCGTCGCTCTTCATCGGAGCTTTCTTCGAGAACCAGCTTTGCGGCACGGAGTGTTCGCGGTTGTAGCTCTGCCCCTCGCCGTTGTACGAATGGTTCTCCGCCGGTCCGCCGATGACGTAGCTGGTGGCGTTGGAATACCAGTCGCGCAGATAGCCGTCGGCGCGTTTGTCGCTCTTGTGGTACATCTCCAACAGGGCGTCGTAGCCGGGATTCTTGTCTTTGTAGATAATCTGGCATAGAGCCGTCTTCAGGGCACTCCCCTTACGTCCGTTAGCCCGGGCGTAGTAGTCGTCGGTGTTGTTGGGAGCCTGTGCACAAGCCACCAGCCCCAACAGCGTTGCGATAGATAACGTTATCAGTTTTCTTTGCATATCTTATTAATAATGTACGCGCGTATCTATATTTGATTGTTAAAGACGGGCATAGCGCAGCCGCCTACGGATTATTGCTTGCAAAAGTAAGCATTATTTCTGAAATGTGCAAATAATTCAATGTTTTTCTCAATTTCAGTCATTTGTGGCGCAATCATCGTCAGCGGCATATTGCATGACTCTATGCGGCAAATCAGAATGCAATTTGCGGCAAATTGCGACACTACATTAATAAAGTAGTCTCACTACATTAATAAAGTAGTCACACTACATTAATAAAGTAGTCACACTACATTAATAAGGTAGTGTTGGCATTTGCC
>CAMORS010000031.1 GCA_946624005.1 uncultured Prevotella sp.
TTTCATTTCACCTGTACAATCTTGTAGCTGTTGATGGTGCGGCGGTCCTCACTGATGTTCAGACCAACGGCTGTCACCGGTCGTTTGTCAGTGGCAAACCGCACTGCATAGTTCTTCTTGACCACTTGTTCGACAGCTTCCTCAGCTGTCTTGCCATATTTCAGCTCGATGATGTAGATGCAGTCGGGCAGCTTCAGGGCGATGTCCATTCGTCCGTCAGCCGTCTGCTCCTCGGCACTTACGTCGGCTCCGTAGCCCATCAGGGCGGCATAGATGAGCGACTGGTACAGCTGTTCGTTCTGGTTCTTGTCGGTGATGCTGTAAGGGATGCCGGCATACCAGCGCTGGATGGTTTCAATGAACTGCTCGAAGGTGATGGCCTTGCGTCGCAGGCGGTTGAAAGCCTGTCCCAATGTGTCCTGGCTGCCTACATAGTCTTCCATGTAGTATTTGTAGAGCGCCTTGGCGAATCCCTCGCGCACCTCGCCGTTCGGAAATCCCAAGACATACTCTTGATCGATGGGTTTATACTCTTTCAGCGTCAGGTAGCCGCTCTGGAACAGTACGGGAATAGGGTCGCTGATGCGCTCGGTGGGAGCGTCGAACCGTTCGAGCGTACCCTGGAAGTGTTCTATCTGCTGGATGCTGATGTTGTTCTGTCGCATCACGTTGATGAGCATCGTGGGCGTGCCGGTAGAGAACCAGAAGTTCATGATGCGCCCCATCGCGAAAGCGTTGACCAGGCTCCACGGGCAGTAGACGTCTGTCATCCTGTCGCTAAAGTGGTAGCCATCATACATCTTTTTCAGTTGCGCCACAACATCATCGTAGGTGAGCGTTAAGCCATAACGCTCGTATAGCTCCTTCATCTTCTCGGTGAGCTCCTCGATGTCTGTCTTCCATTCTGTCAGCAGTTCTTCTTCGGTGATACCACAGATGCCCTCGTATTCGGGAGCAAAGGTCAGCTGCTGCAGGTTGTTGAGTTCGCTGAACACTGAGAGCTGCGAGAACTTCGAGATGCCGGTGAGGAAGACGAAGCGCAGGAACTGCGACTGTGCCTTCAGTGGCGAGAAGAGGTTGCGCACCCTGTTGCGGATGTAATCCTGCAGGTCGGGGTCGGTGATGCTGTCGAGCATCGGCGCGTCGTACTCGTCGATGAGGATGACCACCTTTTCGCCGGTCTGAGCATAAGCCGTTTCTATCAAGCGTGTTAAACGAGCATCATAGTTGTTGGGGTCATCTGGTTTCGTGATACCGAATTTTTTTTCTTGTTGCTCAAGAATAACATTAATGGTGGGGTGTACACCTTCCTTCTCGTAGTATTTCCCGTTCGACAAGTCGAGGCGGATAACGGGGTACTTCCGCCACTCCTTTTCCTTATTATATATATATAGTCCCTCGAAGAGCTCCTTCCGCCCTTCGAAATAGCAGCGCAGCGTGTCGACCAAGAGCGACTTGCCGAAACGGCGCGGACGGCTGAGGAAGAAATACTTCGCCTCAGTATTCACCATCTTCCATACGTACATGGTTTTGTCGATATACGCAGCTTTGCGTTCGCGTATCCAGTCGAACTCTTGAACGCCTACGGCGAAGCCTCGCCTTCTTGTTTCTTGTTCTGGCATATTTCAATCGGTTGTTATTCGGGGCAAAGATACGATTTTTTCTGCAAACAGCCAAACCTTTCGCACGAAAATATCATTTTAGGCAGCTACAGTAAGAGCCGCCAGGCCAATCATCATCCATTGTCAATTATCAATTGTCCATTATCAATTGTCAATTATCAATTGTCAATTCTCAATTCTCAATTGTCAATTATCAGTAATCCGGTTTGTCAGTCGCTTCAGCAGCCAAGCCAGCGGCAGGCTGATGGCAATGAGCAGGACAACCGTGAGGCAATAGCCCAGCGTCATTGGCGTGAGGTAGCGCAGCACGAACTGCGCATGCACGAGGTAGATTTCAAGGCTGATGCCGCCGATGAAGGTGAGGGAGCGGATTATTATCCGAGGTACGAGGTGCGGGGTACGAGGTACGAGATTACCTTCAAGCTCTGATGCCTGCCCTTTATCACTATTGGCTTTCCCCGTAGGCGCCGACCTTTGGTTCTCGCACCTCGCACCTCGCACCTCGTACCTCGAAAAGCCATTCTCGCACCTCGCACCTCGTACCTCGCATCCCGAAAAGCTATTCTCGTACCTCGTACCTCGCACCTCGTACCTCGAAAAAAACTTGCACACCAGCAACATGCAGCTGATGCTCAGCGGGATATACACCATGCGCTCTAAGAACAGCGGGAAGTGTCCGCGCCAGTGGTTCTCGAACTCGATGCACATCCACAGCGACAGACCGAACGTGATGAGCAGCAGCCACAGGACCGACGGCTCTATTGGCTTCTTCTGCTTCACCAGTTCGCCGCAGTTGATACCAATGAGGAAGATGGGTATGCGGCTCCAGAATATCTCGATATGTCCCACCGCTTCGTGTATCGGGGGCATATACTGCACCATTACGGCCCACACCATCGCCACGACGGGCATCCATCGGTAGACGGGATGGCGGCGTATCAGCTCCATATAGAACGGGGCAAACACATACATCGCCATGATCGACGGAATGAACCAGAAGGCTCCGTCGTCGATGCGCCAGAAGCTCCAGTTCACCAGGATGTTGTCTATCAGGTGTAGCACATTAGGACTCTTCGTGCTGTGCCAATCGGCTCCCGTGGCATAGTCGAACTGTCCGAACAAGTCGGTGCCGAAGAAGTCGGGGATATAATACAGGCAGGCGATGATGATCCACGCTGGATAGATGCGCAGCAGGCGTTTGCGGTAGAATTCCTTCAGTAGAGAAGCGAGGTGCTTTTTTCGAGGTGCGAGGTGCGAGGTACGAGGTACGAGATTACCATCAGGCGCTGATGCCTGCCCTTCATTACTATTCTCGTACCTCGTACCTCGTACCTCGTATCTCGTTTCTCTATTTTCGTACCTCGAAACACTTTTCGTCCACGAGAACCACAGGCCGATGCCACTCAGGAAGAGAAACATGTCCACACCGATATTGCCCAGGCGAACCAGACCGTACATCAGTTCGCCTTTGGCCATCGGAACGTGGAAAAACATCACGAAGAGCATGGCCAGTCCCATCAGTGCCGCCCTGTAGCGGCTTAGCATTTCGTAGTTCATAGTGAATAATCCGGTTGCAAAAGTACGAAAAAATACTGAAACCCTCAACAGTATCGCAAAAAAAGTGGCGGATGATGGGATATTGGCAAAAAAGTTGTATCTTTGCACACAGCATACCACCCATCAGCCAACACCCACCATCTTTGAGGCAAATGGGGGCGCAATCAACGGCAAATGCCAACACTACATTAATAAGGTAGTGAGACTACATTAATAAAGTAGTGTGACTACATTAATAAGGTAGTCCGGCTACATTAATAATGTAGTATCGGAGTTTGCGGCAAATTGCATCGGAAAGAGCTATCAACAACATGGCAAAAAGAGTAGAACAGCGACAGTGAGAAAGGAAAAAAGACTTCTGCAAGGCCTCGTGACAGCGGTGGCCGTCGCCATCCCTACAGGGACTCAGGCGCAGCAACGGCCCAACATCATCCTCTTTATGGTGGATGATATGGGATGGCAAGATACGTCGGTGGCTTTCTGGAACCGCCGGACACCCCTCAACGACACCTACGAGACGCCCAACATGGAGCGGTTGGCCCGTGAGGGGATGCTCTTTTCGCAGGCCTATGCCGCCCCGATCAGTTCGCCCAGCCGGTGCTCGCTGATGACGGGGGCTAATGCTGCCCGCCATCGGGTGACCAACTGGACGCTGCGCCGCGACGAGTCGACAGACATCGACGACCCCGTAGTGCGCACGCCCGAATGGAACTATAATGGCATCGCCCAGCAAACCATCACCACCCAACAGCAAACCATTACCACCCAACAGCCATCACCCGCCACCCATGTGTTCAGCGCCCGAACGTTCGTAGACATCCTACGCGCCAACGGCTACCACACCATCCATGTGGGCAAGGCTCATTGGGGTGCGCTCGATACACCAGGCGAACGGCCCGAGCATCTTGGTTTTGAAGTGAATATCGCCGGTCATGCAGCTGGCGGACCGGCCACCTATCTGAGTGAACGCAATTACGGCCACGATGCCGACGGCAACGCCACTTCACCGATGGCAACCCCGGGGCTACAGAAGTATTGGCAGACGGGAACGTTCCTTACTGAAGCACTCACTAAGGAATGCCTCGCAGCCCTCGATACAGCAAAACAGACGGGAAAGCCTTTCTACCTCTATATGTCGCACTATGCTGTGCACATCCCCATCGACCGCGACCAGCGCTACTATCAGAAATATCGCGACAAGGGGCTGTCGGAGAAAGAAGCAGCCTACGCTGCTCTCATCGAAGGGATGGACCACAGTCTCGGTGAGATACTGCAATGGCTCGACGACAACAATCTGGCCCGCAACACCGTTGTCATCTTTATGAGCGACAATGGCGGCTATGCTACAGGAAGCTATTACCGCGACGAACCACTCTACACGCAGAATGCTCCGCTCCGTTCGGGAAAGGGCTCGCTGCTGGAAGGAGGCATCCGCGAACCGATGATGGTGCGTTGGCCTGGAGTCGTCAAGGAGGGAAGCCGGTGTGACAGCTACGTGATGATAGAAGACTTCTATCCCACCATACTCGAAATGGCGGGCATCGGCAGTTATCGGGTGCCGCAGACTGTTGATGGGCGTAGCTTCATGCCCCTGCTCCGACGGACGGGCGACCCATCGAGAGGGCGCGCTCTCATCTGGAACTTCCCCAATGTGTGGGGCAATACGGGGCCGGGCATCAGTCTGAACTGTGCCATCCGACAAGACGAATGGAAACTGATATACAACTACAAAACGGGTGAGAAGGAACTCTACAACATCGACCGCGACATCAGCGAAGCGCATAACCTCGCGTCTGAACGCCCCGATGTCGTCAAGCGCTTGTCGCGCCGGTTAGGCCGCCAACTGCGAAAGATGAAAGCCCAACGACCAATCTTCAAGGCTACAGGGCAGCCCTGCCCTTGGCCCGACGAATAGAAAAACAGGTAACTCAGCCCCCTACGTTCGGGCGAATTTGAATTTCGGCTGAACGGGGCTACTTCTTTGTTTTCGGTTTGCTTGTAAGCCATTGGAGCATCATGGCTGCGGCAACAGAAGCCAGCAGATAGATGGCTATACCGAAATAGATGTCGGTATGGCGGTAGTGGGGAATGATGATCTCGCGCATCAGGGGGTGCATCACGAACAACGCTGCTGAAATACCGCCCACCCAGGCACAGGGTTTCAGGAGCCACTGCGGCATCAGTCGCACGGTAGCAACGGCACCCACAACGATGAACAACGGCACCCACAGCCACGAATGGAACCAGAAGCTGCCGGCAAAGACGGCAAGGGCGGATACTATGATCGTGGGTGCGAGGTTTATTTCTCGAGGTACGAGGTGCGAGGTACGAGGTGCGAGATTACTGTCAAGCTCTGATGTCTGCCCTTCATCACTATTCTCGTACCTCGTACCTCGTACCTCGCACCTCGATTCACTATTCTCGTACCTCGCACCTCGTACCTCGCACCTCGATTCACTATTCTCGTACCCCGCACCTCGTACCTCGCACCTCGATTCACTGTTCTCGTACCTTGCCATCGCCACTCCCAGCGCGAATGGCAGCATGCCGCCGATGAAGTTGTAGCGCACGAAGTTGAGTGCATCGGGGGCAGGCACGATCACCTGCACCATCCAGCAAACAGCCACTAAGGCGAGGAGCAGCCAGTTGCTGCGCCAACGGTGGATGACGAAGATATAGAGGGCGTAGATCTGCATCATCAGTCCGAAGTACCAATACGGTCCGGGCTTAATGATGCGGTCGGGGTGTTCGTAGAGGAAGTTGACGGTCATCGTCAGCTGTGCTGCTATGCGGTCCCACGTATAGACGGTCGCCCCGTCGTCATGACGCAGGAAGTAGACAGCCACGAAGAGCAGGAAGCCCCATATCATCAGGCGGAAAAGCTTGCGGAAGTGACGGAGAAGGAAAGAAAGAGACGAAGACAAGCCCCCCCCTTCAGCCCCCGGGGGGGCTACATTTCCATCGGGTACGGATACATTTGTAGCCCCCTCGGGGGCTGAATGGGGGGCTTCATACTTCTTGACCAATCCGTAGCCGCTGATGAAGAGGAACACGGGCACACCGTAGTGACCGAAGAAAGAGATGATGTGGATGAAGAGGTCGCTGTCGATGCTCATCAGCTTCTCCAACAGCTGGCGTGGCTTCTCTGCCGTGAAGGTATACTCGTTCTCCTTCACAGCAAACTTTAGGAAGTGGCAGTAGTTGTGCAGGATGATGCCCAGGATGGCCAGGCCTCGGAGAGCCTGCGTCTGCTGTAAGCTTAGCTTGTTCTTCATATCTTCATGTTCAATGTTCAATGTTCAATGAATCATAGTCGACAGCACCCTTGATCAGACGTTGGCGCTGTGCATTGTATTGTGGACTCAGGATGTTCATGTCGTCGCGGTAGGCGGGAGTATGGATGCCGGCGAGGAAAAGCAGCAAGTGGGGCAGTGCGTCGGTCATATAGCGCTTGTCCTTCGAGGCTACGATGGCCTGCCAGATATCGGGATGCAGCTGGCGATAGCTGTCGGAGCACCATATCCAGAATGGGATGTCGAACTCTTCATGGGCCAGCCGGCGGTCGATGGTGCTGTTGTGCAGTCGGCCGTGCAGGTGGACATCGTCGTTGTACACCTCTTCGCCGTGATCGGGCACATAGACGATGATGGCATCTTGGTCCTTATAGCGGTTGACGATCTCGCCAACAATACTGTCGTTGTATCGCGTGGCATTGTCGTAATAGGCCAAGTCTTGCAGCTCAGCCCGCGACAGGCGTGGCCGTTCGTAGTCAGCGCGGAAGAAGTGCTGCCGTTTCTTCGGACAGCGCGTGCGATAGTCGACGTGTTGTCCCTTCAGGTGCACGATGGTCAGCCGAGGAGTCATCTCATTTGCTGCTTCCCGCTCCCCACACATCGAAGCATCCAGCACCCCAAGCATACTCTCGTCGAAATAGTATAGTCGGTCGTTGCGACGGCTGAACATTGCCTGGCTCAACGTGGGATTGTTCAGGAAGAAGCCGCCACTGAAGTCGTAGACAGCCTCTTTGGCCTGTGGAAGAAACTGATTGGTGAAGAAGGCCACCTCGTAGCCCGACTTACGGAAGAGGGTAGGGAAGAGCGGTGCATCGCACCACTTCGACTGGTCGCCCGCTTTCTCGACAACGGCTGTCGAGAACAGCAGCTTGAAGACGAAGCTGGTAAGGTTCCATGGGGCGATGACGTCGCTGAAGGGAATGAGGCTGCCCTCGTCGGCCAATGTTTGCTGGCGGGGTGTCGTCTCCTTGTCGTAGCCGTAGAGTCCGGAGTGCCGCTTGTTGTAGCTCTCGCCGATAATCAATACGATCTGCTTGCTACGGAACGAACAGCTGTCTACCTCGACACGGTTGAGACCGTCAACAAGGCGGTCTATCTGTTGTGCCGTCAGCTGGTTGGCACGAATGCTGAAGGCCAGACGGTAGAGCGGCTGATAGATAGACGCACGGTCGGATCGCGTCAGCTCGTGCTCCACGCCGCCGATGTTGTCGTAGCTCATCAGTCTGAAGTAGGCCTTCTTGTTGTCTGCACTCAGTGATACACAAACGGCTAACAGACATAATACAGCGGCACCTGCGCAACCTTGAAGCCAGTTGCCCATCCCTTGCTTGTTCCATCCTCTGTTTTCTGCAAGTCGCTGTATTACGTCGACACCACTATGTCCCAATGCCACAAGAAGCACCCATCCGACGCCACTCAGCAGCACATCCCACGAGAAATAGGAACGGAAAAACTCGCTGGTCTCCTGGCTGTTCGTCTCGCCCACGAGCAACAGCATCGTAGGGGTGAGCGTGGAGCCAAACTTCACGAAACAGAACACGTCGGCAAGAGCCACGGTGTAGGCGATGATGCTGAACAACAGTCGCATCCATCGCCGTAGCTTTCGGGGGAAAACCATCAACAGGCAACTGACGGCATAGACGTCGACCAAAAGCTCTGCCCACCACCATTCGTAGGCCGGGCCGCCCTTGTTCCAGTCGGTGACACACAGCACACATACCGTCCCCAACAGGTACATAAAGCCTGAGAAGACAATGTTGTTCTGAATGGGCAACCACGCCAGACGCAATGCCCTCAGTATCTTTTCCCACACAATCATGGGTGCAAAGGTACGATTAAGTGAGCAAAATACAAAAAGAAAACCCGTTTTCTTTTTTATTTTCGAGCGTGAGTACCTTATTTAAAGGTACGACTGCGCGAGCTGTAAGCAAAATCATTTTTGCTTTTTCGAATGTAAGAACCTAATGATTTACGATATTCGGAGGGCGACATTCCCACCTGCGTCTTGAAGAACTTCCCCATGGCCGACTGGTTGGAGAAGTTCATCAGGCGCGCTATCTCCTTGATGTCGAGCTTGGTGTTCTTCAGCATCAACCGTATTTCGAGCGCTGTGTACATATTGATCCATTCTAATGGTGTGCGCTCGCTGGCCTTCCTGACGGGCACAAAAGATAAGCGTAAACTTTTTCATAAATAATAGTAATTGAGATTAGTGTAATGTTATTGATAAGCTCTATTTTCTACCATTTTGTTTTTAGCGGTGCAAATTTAGTGATATATTGCACACTGACCAAATCGTGTTTGTAAAAAAAGGAAAAACAGAAGAATGGAAAAACATTACGTAAAACGGGAAGAATCCAATAGGCAAAAAAATTACTTCCCTTTTTCTTGGTTCTCAGTTTTTTTTCGTATTTTTGCATCGGAATCAACATTATTGGTACATCAACAACTGCAAAACCTCATGAATCATCGCATCTATTCTTTCCTCGTGGCATTCTTGTTGGGTGTAATCAACCTACATGCCCAACGCCTGATAGAGGTGGACACACGCCACTTGGGAGCACCCGTCCAGCCTACTATGTGGGGCATCTTCTTCGAGGACATCAACTTTGGAGCCGACGGAGGTCTCTATGCCGAAATGGTGGAGAACCGCTCGTTCGAGTTTCCGCAACCCTTCATGGGATGGGAGACGTTTGGCAATGTCGAGCTGCGTGACGACCGGCCGGCATTCCCCCGCAATCCTCATTACGTCCGACTGCGCTATGCTGGGCACAAGGAGAAGCGGACCGGGTTGGACAATCACGGATTCTTCGGCATCGGACTGAGGGAGGGGATGCAATACCACTTCTCTGTATATGCCCGCGGTAGCGCTGTGCTGCGCGTCGAACTGGTGGGTCATGACCACGCTGTCATCGACAAGCAGAAACTGCATGTAGGAAGTGACGACTGGCAGCGCTATGAGCTTACGCTGACAGCCAAGAAAACAGACGAAAAGGCCTTCCTGCGCATCTTCCATACGGAGGGTGATGCTGTCGACCTCGACCATGTGTCGCTCTTTCCTGCCGACAACTGGCATGGGCTGCGCTCCGACTTGGTGCAGCTGCTCAAAGAACTGCATCCGGGCGTGTTCCGTTTTCCCGGTGGTTGCATTGTGGAGGGAACGCAGCTGTCGTCGCGCTATCAGTGGAAACACTCGGTGGGACCTGCTGAGAACCGACCGCTGAACGAAAATCGCTGGAACTACACCTTCGCCCACCGTATGTTCCCCAACTACTATCAGACATACGGACTTGGATTCTACGAACTGTTCCTCCTGTCTGAATATATCGGTGCCGAACCGCTTCCGATTCTCAACGTCGGCCTGATCTGCCAATATCAGAACGAAGATGCCGGAGCGCCCCTCGACAGCCTTGACGAGTATATCCAGGATGCCTTCGATCTGATAGAGTTTGCCAACGGCGATGTATCCACCACCTGGGGACGATTGCGCGCAGAGATGGGACATCCCGAACCTTTCCATCTGAAGTACCTCGGAATAGGCAACGAACAGTGGGGACAGGAGTATGCCGAACGGCTGGAGCCCTTTATAAAGGCCGTGCGTCGGCAGCATCCCGAGATACAGATAGTAGGCTCGGCAGGTCCCTCGCCTGACGATGCCGACGGACATTTGTTCACCTACAACTGGCAGCAGATGCGACGGCTCAAGGTAGACCTCGTCGACGAACACTATTACCGCGACCAGCAGTGGTTCCTTTCGCAGGCCACCCGCTACGACAGCTATGACCGTAAAGGACCGAAGGTGTTTGCCGGAGAATATGCTTGCCATGTGAAAGAACTCGAGACCGGGAGAGAGGAACGCCGTTGGCCCACCGGCATGAACACCTTCGAGGCGGCTCTCTGCGAGGCTGCTTTGATGACAGGTCTTGAGCGTAATGCTGATATTGTCACAATGTGTACATACGCTCCCCTCTTCGCCCACGTGGAGGGCTGGCAGTGGCGACCCGACCTCATCTGGTTCGACAATCTGCGTGCCATGCGTACTCCAAGCTATTTCGTGCAACAGCTTTTCGCACAGAACGCAGGGACGCATGTCCTTTCGCTCTCAGAGATAGAACCATCCGATAAGGGGAAGGCGACGAAGCACCGTCAACCAATAGCAGGACGGGACAGCCTCTACGCATCGGCCGTCTACGATGCCTACGCGCGCGTATATATAATAAAGGTAGTGAATGTGGCGAGTGCACCGCAACATCTTTCTGTCGGCTTGAAGGGCATCGGCAGTCTGACCCATTGCGAGGCAACCCTCTTCCACAGCGACCGTCCGACGGCTGTCAACACAATCAGTAAGCCCGATGTCGTACAGCCCAAGCTGATCGACATCACACCAAAGGGAAACAACCTGCCGCTGATGCTGCCGTCACAGTCGTTCCTTGTGGTGCGATGCCGATAACACAGGGATATGCTCATCGAGACGAATCGCCGCGGTCAAGCGCGCGAAGCATCTGGTCGATACACTTACGCTTGTGCTCCATGTTCGGATGCACATAGACGTTGAGCGTCGTGCTCACGTCGGAATGACCAAGGATGCTGCTCACCGTCTTGACATCGCAATGGCTCTCGATACATCGTGTGGCAAAGGTGTGGCGAAGCGAATGGAAGTTGATGTGCGGCAGGCCTAACTCGCGCAGCAGGCGATTGAAATGCTCCCGATAGGAGCGAGGCTCCACAGGGTCGCTCTTGTTGCTCAACACGTAGTTGTCCTTGTCCGAATGACGCATGGGCGACTCCAACAGCTTCGCCAGCTTGCCGCTGATAGGGATGACACGAAACGACGACTCCGTCTTGGGCGTGCCGATGATGATGACCGAACGTCGCTCGCCATCTTCTCCCTGTGAGTACACCCGCGACACCGTGCGCGAAATACTGATAGTGCGTTCTTGCAGATTGATGTCGCTCCACCGCAGCCCGCAGATTTCGCCAATGCGGATGCCGGTGTTGAGGCAAATCTGGATGCCGAGGTTGCGCAAAGTGTAGTGAGCCGACAGGTATTTCATCAGCTGACGCTGTGTCTGGGGCGACAGTACCGTCAGCCCCGGCTTGTTGCGTCGTGGAGGGTACTTCAGGTCCCAGGGACGCATCCTCCACCAGTTGCGCTTGTCGGCAAAGCGGATAATCATCCGCAGCACGATGATGGCATCTTCCGCCGTCTTGTGCGACAACCCCTGCTCAATCATCCGGATGATCAATGCCTGACCGTCGGCCTCGCTGATCTCCGTCGCATTGCGGAACACGGGCAACAGGTGTTTCTCGGCCAACATCGTGTAGGTGGCCATTGACGATTCTTTTACGAACAAAGCCTTTTCTGACTTCCAGGCTTTGTAGATTTCCTCAAATGTTATAGACTCCATAGTTTTGGTTTTATTAGAAGTAAAGTATATTCGTTTGCTGCGAAAAGGACAAACTATTTACAATTCGGAGCAAAATTAAATAACATATTAGTTAAAATCATCATTTTTTTTAATAAATTTCTTGTGGAATGAAAAAAAATAACTAAATTTGCAGGCCATAATTAATACCATGCATGTATATAACTTAAAATTTAAAAACAGATAAGAGAAGCAAGTTTATGAAAAGAAGATTGCTAAGTACGATGGCCTGTTTATTCCTTTTCTTAGGAGTAGCGATGGCCCAAACGAAAGTCTCTGGTACGGTTATCTCTGCCGACGACGGCGAGCCGGTAATCGGTGCGTCCGTTGTTGTAAAAGGTACCAAGCAGGGCGTTGCCACTGACTTTGATGGTAATTTCACGCTCACAACGAGCGCAAGTAACCCTCAGATCACTGTTAGCTACATCGGTTACGAAACCGTAACCCTGAAAGGCCAACAGAACATGAAAATCACACTACATCCCGACAAGTCGCAACAGCTCGACGAAGTTGTCGTAACGGGTATGGTGAAAATGGACAAACGACTCTTCACCGGTGCTGCCACAAAGGTGGATGCCGAGAAGGCCAAGCTCGACGGTGTGGCCGACATCAGCCGCTCGCTCGAAGGACGTGCAGCAGGTGTGTCGGTGCAGAACGTCTCGGGTACCTTCGGTACGGCTCCGAAGATCCGCGTCCGCGGTGCCACCTCTATCTACGGTAGCTCTAAGCCGCTGTGGGTGGTCGACGGTGTCATCATGGAAGACGTTACTGAGGTGGATGCCGACCAGCTCTCCTCGGGTGACGCTGCCACGCTGATCTCAAGCGCCATTGCCGGTCTGAATGCCGACGACATCGAGTCGTTCCAGATCCTGAAGGACGGTTCGGCCACCTCTATCTATGGTGCTCGTGCCATGGCTGGTGTGATCGTCGTCACCACGAAGAAAGGTAAGGCCGGTACATCGAAGATCAGCTACACGGGTGAGTATACCATGCGTCTGCGCCCCAGCTACGACATGTTCAACATCATGAACTCGCAGGAGCAGATGTCTGTCTACCGTGAGATGATGAACAACGGTTTCCTTTCGTTCATGAGTTCCTACCGCGCCAGCACCAGCGGTGTCTTCGGTAAGATGTATCACCTGATGAACGAATACAACCCCCAGACAGGTTTCGGACTGCCCAACACCAAGGAGGCTATGTACGACTACCTGCGCCAGGCTGAGTACCGCAACACCAACTGGTTCGACGAGCTCTTCTCCAACAGCATCTCGATGAACCACTCCGTGTCAATGAGCTCGGGTACCGACAAGGCTCAGTACTACGCTTCGTTCTCTATCATGGACGATCCGGGATGGACAGAGCAGAGCAAGGTGCAACGTTACACGGCTAACATCAACGCCAACTACAACCTGAGCAAGAACGTCACGGTGAACCTCATCGGTAACACCAGCTACCGTAAGCAGAACGCCCCGGGTACTTCCAACCAGAGCGTCGACGTGGTCAGTGGTGCCGTGAGCCGCGACTTCGATATCAACCCCTATTCTTATGCTATCAACAGTTCGCGTACGCTCGACCCCAACGAGATGTACATCAAGAACTATGCTCCCTTCAACATCCACCACGAACTGGCTAACAACTTCCTGAAGCTTGACGTCGTCGACATGAAGTTCCAGGGTGAGTTGAAGTACAAGCCCGTGCGCACCGTAGAACTGAGCGCCATCGCCGCTTACAAGTATTCTACCACCACACAGGAACACTTCATCAAGGAGACCAGTAACCAGGCTATGGCCTTCCGTATGATGGACGATGCCACCATGCGCGATGCCAACCCCTGGCTCTATACCGACCCCGACGTGCTGAACGCACTGCCTGTCACCGTACTGCCTGAAGGTGGTTTCCACCGTCAGACAGTCTACAAGATGAACTCTTGGGACTTGCGTACCACCGTCAGCTACAACGACGTTTACAACGACCAGCACATCGTCAACTTCTATGGCGGTATGGAGGTCAACAACATCGACCGTCGCAGCATGTCGAACACCAACGTAGGTGTGCTCTATGAGCAGGGACAGCTCGGTAGCTTCGACTATCGCTACTTCAAGCAGGCCAGCGAAGAGAACAATATCTACTATTCGTTGAACAACGGCTACAGCCGCGAGGCTTCGTTCTTCGCTACGGCTACTTATTCTTGGAAAGGCCGCTATACCATCAACGGTACTGTCCGCTACGAGGGTTCTAACCGTCTGGGTCGTGCCCGCAGCGCTCGTTGGCTGCCCACGTGGAACGTGTCGGGTGCATGGAACGCTCATGAGGAGCCTTGGTTCGAGAAGACCTTCAAGAACGCGCTGACTCACGCCACGCTGAAGGCTTCTTACTCGCTCACCGGTGACAAGCCCGCCGTGACCAACTCGATGGTCATCATCTCGGCTTACAACCCCTGGCGTCCGTATTCTAACGAGAAGGAGTCGGGTCTCGACATCTCCAACTTCGCTAACCCCGCCCTGACCTACGAGAAGAAGCACGAGCTCAACATCGGTGTCGACCTCGGTTTCCTCAACAACCGCATCAACTTCCAGTTCGACTGGTACACACGTAACAACTACGACCTGATTGGTCCGAAGCGTACAACGGGTGTTGGCGGTCAGATTGTGAAGTACGCCAACGTGGCATCGATGAAGTCGCACGGTGAGGAGTTCTCACTCTCTACACGTAACATCGTGGGTAAGGACTTCCAGTGGACCACCGACCTTATCTTCTCGCACACCCATTGCGAGGTGACCGACTTCGAGTCGCGCAACCGCGTCATCGACCTCATCACTGGTTCTGGTTTCACCGAGAAGGGCTATCCCTACCGCTCGCTGTTCTCGATGAACTTCCAGGGACTGAACTCCTTCGGTCTGCCGATGTTCATCAACGAGTCCAACGAGGTGACAACCAGTGACATCGACTTCCAGTCGTACGAGACAGGACACCTCATCTATGAGGGACCGACCGATCCCACAGTCACTGGTTCACTGGGTAACACGTTCTCTTACAAGAACTGGCACCTGAATGTGTTCATCACTTATTCTTATGGCAATGTGGTCCGTCTCGACCCGTCGTTCGCCGTGTCTTACTCTGACCTCGTGGCTATGCCGCGTGAGTTTGCCAACCGTTGGGTTGTTCCCGGCGACGAGGCTCACACTACCATCCCGGGTATGGCCGACCTCCGTATGATTCAGAACGACAGCCGTCTGGGCTACGCTTACAATGCCTACAACTACTCGACAGCCCGTATCGCCAAGGGTGACTTCATCCGCATGAAGGAAATCTCGCTGGCTTACGACTTCCCGAAGTCGTGGATCAGCCACCTCGGCATCAGCAACCTCAGCGCTAAGCTGCAGGCTACCAACCCCTTCCTGATCTATGCCGACAAGAAGCTGAACGGTCAGGATCCTGAGTTCTTCAACTCGGGTGGTGTGGCTGTGCCGATGGCTCGCCAGTTCACCTTCACCCTCCGCTTAGGTATTTAAGACTTACGTTGAATTAGTATCATGAACATTATAAATATAAGAACAATGAAGATATATAAGCATATTTCAGCATTTGCACTGGCAGCACTCGCCATGCTGAGTCTGGCATCCTGCGACGACTATCTCGACACACTGCCCGACGACCGTGCGGAGATTGATACCGAGGAGAAAGCTCGCCAACTGATGGTGTCGGCTTATCCTACATCGTCGACCGTGCTGCTCAACGAGATGACTTCCGACAACATCGGTGACAACGGACGAAGCTATTCTTCCAGCGTGCTGGTAGAGCAACTCTACAAGTTCCAGGATGTGACGGAAGAGGGTGGCAACGACTCTCCTTACAGCATCTGGGGCGGCCTCTATCAAGCTGTTGCTACCGTCAACGAGGCTATGGTGGCTATTGATAAGATGGAGATGACCGACGACCTCCGTGCCATCAAGGCCGAGGGACAGATGATTCGTGCCTACTGCATGTTCCAGCTCGCACAGACCTTCTGCATGGGTTGGAATCCCGAGAAGGCTGACGAGTATCTTGGTCTGCCTTACCCCTTGGAGCCCGAGCAGGACATCAACACGCAGTACACGCGCGGTACGCTGCGCCAGCTCTATGAGGCTATCAACAAGGACATCGAGGAGGCACTGCCCAACATCAGCGACGCTATCTATAAGATTAAGAAGTATCACTTCAATCGCGCTGCCGCTTATGCCTTTGCAGCACGCTTCAACCTCTGCTACATGAATTACGAGAAGGCCATCCAGTATGCCAACCAGACTCTTGGGACCGATCCGACCACAGTGATGCGCAACTACGAACCGTACCGCAATCTTGGCCGTACCGACTTCGGAAACCGCTGGATTCGCTCGGAGGAGGACTGCAACCTGTTGCTTATCTCTACTTACTCGTCAGCTTCGCGTCAGTTGTCGCTCGGTTTGAGTTCTCGCTACAATCACAACTCGGCTATGGCATCTTATGAGACCTATTGGGTGGACATGCCATGGGGAGGTGGCTCTTCTAATAATACTATTATTTATGCCAATAAGCTTTATGGTTCTAATGAGTGTGTCTACTATCCCTCTGCCGACGAGCAGTTTGAGTACACCGACAAGGTGGCTGGTATCGGTTATGTACACATGGTATATCCTGTATGCACGGGTGACCAGACGATTCTTGACCGTGCTGAGGCCTATGCTCTGATGGGCAACTATCAGGCAGCTGTTGACGACATCAATACGTGGATTGTGACACACTGCTTGCCCGAATCAGGCCCCACCATTCGTCCGACAATGACCATCGAGTCTATCAATGAGTTTATCGAAGGAATAGATTATTCTCCGCGTAAACCTGATGGCAACCGTGATCGTACCATGCGTAAGATCTTCCATCCTCAGGGCTTCACTGTTGCAGAGGGAACGCAAGAAAATATCCTCCAGTTTATACTGCACATGCGCCGTATCGAGACTGTGGCATACGGAACTCGTCTGACTGATATCAAGCGCTACGGTATTGAGTTCACACACTTTGTGGCTGGCAGCGATCCTATCATCTTTATTCAAGGCGACCTCCGCGGAGCTATCCAACTGCCGCAGACGGTTATCAAAGCCGGTCTTGAGGCCAATCCCCGTATGAGTGAGGAAGAGCTGAAGAAGTATATCGAAGATACCACTCCGAAACCAGAAGAAGGTGAAGGCGAAGAAAGTGGTGAAGAATAGTACGTATAACAACTTAACGACAGAATAAGATATGAAACTGAAAAATATAAGTCTGATGCTGCTGGCAGCCGGCATGTTCGGCTTGAGCAGCTGTGGCGAGGATGATCTCAACTCGCAGAGTGTCTTCGAAGACCTGTCGAATGTCCAGAAGAATGAGTTCGACAACTGGTTGGAGGAGAACTACCGCAAAGAGTATAACATCGATTTCATGTATCGTTTCACCGATAAGGAGTCGGACCTCTCCTACAATGTAATTCCTGCCGACTACGATCGTTCGGTAGCACTTGCTATCCTCGTCAAACACATGTGGTTGGAGACTTACGTTGAGGCATTGGGCATCGACTTCATGCGTACCTACACTCCGCGGCAGATTCAGCTGACGGGTTCCTATAAGTGGAATGCCAACGGTTCGCAGGTGCTCGGTACCGCAGAAGGTGGTCTGAAGATTATGTTCTATGGAGTCAACGAGCTCGATATCGACAACCCGCGCATCAATGTTGACAATCCTTACGAGAGCCATCAGGTGGTGCCTCTTGACATGAACTACTGGTTCTTCCACACCATGCACCATGAGTTCTGCCACATCTTGAATCAGAAGAAGGAGTATGATCCCTCATATCAGAACATCAGTGCTGCAACCTATCATGCAACCGACTGGATTAACCTCTCTGATGTGCAAGTAGCAAAAGAAGGCTTTGTTTCGGCTTATGCAAGTAGTGAGGATCGCGAAGACTTCGCAGAGATGTACTCTACCTACATCACAAACTCTGAAGCTGGATGGCAGAAGATTCTTGATGCAGCAGGAGCAGACGGAGCTAAGATTTTGACTCAGAAGATGGACATGGTGAAGGAATACTTCAAGAACGAGTGGAATCTCGATCTCGACCACATGCGTAGCATCCTGATGCGTCGCTCGGCTGAAGTGCCAAATCTTGATTTACGTACCCTAAAATAATTGACGGCTATGAAGAAGATATTTTATTTCATGACAACGTTCTGTGTGGCTCTCGCGTTCACATCGTGTGAGCTGAAGGACGACAAGGAATATTTTGACGAGAATGCCTCGCAGCGTTCTTCGACTAATATTGAGAATGTAGAAAAGATTCTTAAGGCTGCTCCTAACGGCTGGCTGATGGAATATTACGGAAACCTTGGTTATGGCGGTTTCAACGTCATGATGAAGTTTGATGGCGATCAGGTAACGGTAGCCAGTGAGCAGATTGGCCCGAGCCATAAAGCTGGTATTGGTGACGACGGCAAGGTGGTCACCAGCACCAGCCACTTCAAACTGGAGCAAAGCATGGGCACCATCCTCTCGTTCGACGACTATAACCCCACCTTCCACTACTTTTCTATGCCGAATAATCCTGATGGCATCGGAGATACCAGTGAAGGTATGTACGGCGACTTTGAATTCCGCGTGATGAAGTGCACGCCCGATAGCATCGTGCTGAGCGGCAAGAAGCATCAGAACCGTATCTACATGCTTCCGATTCCTGCTGACAAACCTTGGGAGAACATTATTACCGAGGCGGAAGAAACTGAATACTTCATGTCGTCGCGTTCATACACTCTTGAAGGTGCTGATCGTACAGATACGACGGACATTCAGATTGAGAATTCTGGCAGATGTTTGATTTTTACATATAAAGACTCTACCGACTTAACCCAGACAGTTGTAGCTCCTTACATCGTCAACAAAGACGGCTTCGAGTTTTATAATGCTGTCAACGTCAACGGATATGAACTGGATGGCCTTTTAAGAGGTGATACTGATGAGTATTTTCTGTTCAAGAACAATCCTAATCTTCAGTTGAATACCTATATGCCAACTCTCGCTGAGAGTCTTATTACCGGATCTTGGTATCTTCGTCATAGCAGTCTAGGCGATTATGCTCAATCTAAATGGGATGAGATGGTTGATGTTCTTATGGTTTCTGGTAAGAATGATACACCAATTAAGCTTTACTATGCAATCTTTGGACTGTATAATAATAAATTGGGCTTTAATATGATTTCTGGTCCTGATGCCCCATATTACGGTATGGCTGTTAGCACCGTTTCAGAAACTGGTGATCAGATTACTATCAAGCTTTTAAATTCTCAGAATAATAGAGATGGTCGAGACTATTATAATAAATATGGATGGAAAGCTGCTCTTGAACCATTTGTTGGTACGAAAGGTCGCACATTCAAATTGAGTTGTGACTATCCCAGAAAGCCAAAGTATATCACTCTTACCGATTTGAACGAGCCAACTAATATTATTACAGTCTGGGCCGATTCTTATTATTTCATGGATGATAATATGGATTATTATTTGGATGATTAATGCATTTATCTATAGCAAATACATATAAGCGTTATATTATTTATTAACTCAAAGTTTATTAATTATGAAAAAAGTTATACTGTTTACTGTTGCTTTCATTGCAGCAATGGGAGCAAGTGCACAATTGAACAAGACGACTGTCCCTTTAAAGGGAAAAGTGACAAACGAGCTTGTTGCTAGCGCATCCGTCAAAATGTCTGATACGGGTACTAAGAATAAGATTAAAAAGATTGTTCGTGCTGAGGAAAGTGAAACAGGTGCATCAATCTATGGTGACTATGTTGTCAATTCCGAATCTCAAGATGGTGAGTTCACAGGAAGCCGTTTAGGCGTTACTTTCGAAAGTGCAGAAGCTCAGTTTGAGGGCGACGAAACCGTCTATAATGTTTTGATTTCGAATTTATTCGGAGTTGAAGATAAAGTTTACGCTTATTTTGATGAAGCAGATAGTACTCTGACTATTCCTGCAAATCAAATCATTCTTGAAAGTACGATGGGCTATGATGATGATGGCAATGAAATTGACTTGGGTAATTTGATTTTCCTTTCTTTGGTAGAAAAGGAAGATGGCATTTATTACAGTGAAGATCCTGCCGTGTTGGTTCTTAATGAGGACGGAAGCTTTGATTTGGATGCTGACACATACGCATTGGCATCATATTTGGTTGACTACCAATATGTTGATAAAAATACTGGCGAGACTAAAACGGGAACAGGTTATGATTTCCTTTTTGCTACTCGTGTTCTTCCTTGTAATGCAACACTGGATTGCACAACAACTTCAAGTAGTATTCCAGGTTTTCCAAATGAGACAGGTGATTGGATAGATGCTCAGATTCCTATGAGTGTTGAGTACTATGAAACTGCTCTTACTATTAATGGATTTGCTAATCAGGCACCCGTTGAAGTTACAATCAACGACGATGGAAGCTGTGATCTTATATTAGGTACAAGAATGACAGAATACGACTATTCAGCTCGTCAGCCAGGTATCGGTCCTATGATTCTAAATAAATGCTTTATAGGTGATGATGGCTATCTTGACGTAGACTACACAGCCGAAACATTGCCTGGTGCTTATGTTGATGATAATACTATATATTTCTTCACTGTCGAACAGCGCGAAGATGGAAAATATTATTATGTGGATTACGGAATAGTCGTTTCTGCTACTAAAACTTTCAATAATGGCCAGAATTGGTACAGTGCCGGGTATTTCTATGGTATGGCTCTTGAGTATGATGTTGCAGGCAAACCAACTGGAATTTTGAATGCTAACAACACGCTGGAGTACAAAGCAAAGAACACCAAGACCTACAACCTCATGGGTCAGCAGGTTGACCGCAAGGCTGTGAAGGGTCTGATGATTCGCGATGGCAAGAAGTATATTGCTAAGTAATTCGCTTCTGCTTAATAAAAGGTTCTCTAGAACCAAAAAACAATTCACCCACGACAAGCCAAGACGATTGTCGTGGGTGAATTTTGTGTGAGTATTACTGATGATAACAATTTGTGCTCTTGAATCCCAAATCCGTAAAAGGGTTGATAAACTTACCCATATTCATTCTGTTCTTCCTTTTTGTCTTGCAAATATACGCTTTGTTTTGCAAATAACCAAATAAATCCCTCATTTTTTATTGAAAAAATGTTTATTTGCTTTGTCGTTCACTCGATTCTTTGTAACTTTGCAACCAAATATAATTATATTGATACCTATGAAAAGATTTTTGATGATGGCGCTTGTCGTACTGACAGGCTGCTCCTTGGCATGGGCTATCCCTGCCAAACCAGGAAAAGTAAAGATTACGCAACCCGATGGCACCCAACTGACCATTGAGCTTCACGGCGATGAATATCGCCATTTCACCACCACCGGCGACGGCTATACGGTCGTCAAGGCCGAAGACGGCTTCTATTACTATGCCGTGAAGAACGGGACAGAACTGCTCCCCTCGCAGTATATTGCCCGCGATGCCGCACAGCGCACCGTGGCCGAGAACATCTATCTCTCCGGCACGCAAAAGCGTATCATGGCCGACATGACACCGGAGCAGGTGGAGTTTCAGCAGCGCGCCCGCAGCCTGTGGGGCTCGACGATGATGAAGGCTCCCGGCAGCAATGTGCCCAACAAGGCCCGCTACGACTATTCGAAGTTCAAGGGGCTCATCGTCCTCATCGAATGGAGCGACCGTTCGTTTACACGCGAGAACACGAAAGAATTGTTCGAGCAGATGGTCAACCAGAAGAACTACACGGGCTATCAGGACGACCACCTGGACAGATACGTCGAATGCACGGGTAGCGTCACCGACTACTTCTTCGACAACTCCAACGGCATCTTCCAGCCGCAGTTCGACATCGCCGGTCCGGTGAAGGTGGGCTATAGCTGCACCTCTACCAACGGCGGCAACAACCTCTATGCTGTCATCAACAGTGCCTTGCAGCAGATCAACCCCGATATCAACTTCGCCGACTACGACGAGAATAACGATGGTCGTGTCGATATGGTCTACTTTGTCTTTGCCGGTTATGCTAGCAGCACACAGGGCAACGACTCCCGCTACGTATGGCCTCATGCCAGCACTTTGGCTTACTATACACAACTTCGCTTTGACAACAAACGCTTCGGACGCTACGCCTGCAGCACAGAGTTCGACGGATTGGAGTCTTACAATATGGAAGACCTCTGCGGCATCGGTACCATCTGCCATGAGTTCAGCCACGTCTTAGGACTCATGGACCACTACGACACTGACTATGAAGAAAACGGCCAGAGCTACGACCCGGGTTCGTGGGACATCATGGCTGGTGGCAACAACAACAACAATAGCCGCACACCGGCAGGCTACAACGCCTTTGAGAAGTACACCTTAGGCTTTATGCCCGCTCCCGAAGTGCTTGATATGGAAGGTCAGAACTACAGCCTCGAGGCGCTGAACGTCAGCAACAAGGCCTACCGCATCAATACCAGCGATTCGAGGGAATATTTCCTCGTCGAGAATCGTCAGAACACCCGTTGGGATTCTGCTCTTCCTGGTCACGGCATGTTAGTTTGGCGCGCAGACTCCACCAATGCGGAGGTGTGGCCTGCCAATCAGGTGAACATCAATCCCGACCATAACTACTTCGAACTGATTCGTGCTACGCCGACAGGCGGCGACACTAATGGCGACCCCTTCCCCGGAAAGGGTTTGGTGGAAGATCTTACCAACGACAGCGAACCCGCCAACCTCCTGTCATGGGCTGGCAAGCGTTCGGGCATCACGCTCACCAAGATCAAGGAGAACGATGGCATCATCACCTTCCGCACCGCCGGTCCTGACGAGGATGCCGAGTTAGAGACCTTTGAGAGCATTGCCATGGGCACTGCAGACGGCGAAGGCATCCAGGGACAGTTCTGCAACTGGGACTTCGACAAGGTGGAGATAGCCGCAACACAAGACGACTTCGGCGAAGATGCCCAGATGCTGGCCATGAAGCGCAGCGGTATTATCACTTCGTCGGAACTCGACAAGCCCGTGCGTTACGTCACCTTCAAGGTGTGGAACAGTAGCAACAGTCAGGTACAGATACAGTTCAGCGTAAAAGAACCTGGCAGCACTAAGTGGACGAACGTGAAGGAGGCCACCAATACGGGCACCTCTGTGAAACTGAAGAAGAAAGAGACGGCCACCCTGCGCTACGTGCTTGATGCCAAGGTCGGCACAAGTTTCCGCATCCAGCACCTGACCACGTCAAACACCGTTGTCAGCTATGTCGACAATATCAAGCTGATGCTTGAAGACCCCAACAGCATCGCTACTGGCATCCAGGATGTCAACATTGCCGAACAGGACAATGCTCCCTGCTACAACCTGGCAGGTCAGCGTGTCAGCGCCGATACAAAGGGCATCATCGTTCGCAACGGCAAGAAGTACATCAACAAGTAATGTAAGGGTAAAGGATAGCAGGAAGATGATTCACAAACGGTGAATCATCTTCCTGCCTTGGTGAATATAGACACCGCTTTGCGGCATCCCATTGACAGTCCGACCGCTCAAGTCATAGATGAGCGCGTCGTCGGCTTTCAATGGGATGCTGACGTTTTCTATGCCGATATGAGGGTTGGTGGCGAGCTGGCGGATGGCTTCTATGCGCGAGGAACTGATGAAGAACTCTGTGCCCGTCGCTACGTGCTGACCGTTGGCGCGCGAGCTGTAGAGAGTCACCTTGTCGCCCAGACTGGCTTTGGCACTCTCGTAGTTCTCGTAGGGCACCACCTCGTCGCCGGTGCTGTGGTAGAGCAGGAGCGGATGCTGTGGCACCCAGTTGTGGGTCAGGTTGTTGTGTTCCAAAGCCAGGTGCAGGTCAGCTGCCGGTGTGCCTCCTTCGGGGAGCGGAACGCCGGCGGTGGCATAGTCGGGATGCGCTGCGAGCAGCTGCGTGAAATAGTCGGCCACCTCTTTCTTCATGATATCTCTTAGCCGGGCACTTCCATTGCTGGTCAATACTGTTCGATAGTACGTCTCGTCGCCATCCTTGCCTTGTTGATATAGCTTTTCCCATTCCTCGGTGATATTGCCGGTACTCATGTTCTTTGATTCGAGCCATTCGAGGACACCGGTCTCAAGGAAGCGCTCGTTGAGGAAGTCGCTCACCTCATACTTGCTGAGCGTCTCGTCGTAGTCGCACAGGCCTTTCAGCATCAACGGCAGCACGACGGGCATCGACAGATTGCGGCCCGCTTGGTCTTCTTCCACGTAGTAGAGTAGGGTAGAGACAGGGTCGTAGGGCCCGTCGCCGCAGAGAGAGCCCGCCAGATGGAGCTCGTCGCTGAGGTTGTTCTGCTCAATATATCGCTGGGTGGCCATTGCCACGGCTCCTCCCTGCGAGTAGCCAGTGCAGATTGTCCGCCAGTCGTCGCGGAAGGACCGGCGTATCGATTCCGTCTGTGCATCGTTCTGGTAGAGAGCGATGCCTGCCCTGACAGCGTCGGTCACTTGTCGGCCGGTAATCTCCTCGCAGAGATAAGGGTGCGGCCGGTTTCTTGTCGTGCCATAGCCTTCATAGTCGGGCAGGATGACCAGGTTGTTATAGGCCATGTCGTCTTGTCCCAGATTGCTGTCGCCTGCCAGCGTCATGGTGAGGTAGACATCGCTGAAGGGGTTGCCCGTCTGGTTGAATCTTGAGGGACAGTCTCTGTCGGCCGTGATGGTGATGTGGCAGCCCGCCAGTACATTGTTGATCACGGCTCCGTTGGCGTTGCCGTCAGGCATGCAGGCCAAGGCCGTGAGCATGATTTCCTGTCCGTCGCCGCTGATGGAGGGATACTGATAGGTGAACCAGCAAATGTCGAAAAAGCTGTTTCCCCCCTTGTCGTAGAATCCCTCGTCGGCATCTCCTGCAGCCTGTCGTCGGCTGTCGGTCGAGCCGTCCCGTTCTTCAAGACGGATCTCCCCTTTCTGGCTGATGGTGATGGTGGCATGCCCCATGCCCGTTATTTCCTGTGCGTTGATGTTGTGAGCGGCCATCAATAGCGCGGCCATGCTCACGATGAGCGTCTTCTTCATCTGTTTGTTATTCTGTCGTAAGGGTGAGAAAGAAAGCAACAACGGTTCTGCATCCCCTGTGGAAGATGCAGAACCGCTTTGATTGATAGCACCGCAAGAAAGGCTATTTCACCTCCCACGTGTCGTTCGTGGCCAGCAGCTCTTCGAAGTTGTGGTACTTCTTCTGCTGCGACACCTCCTCAATCTGCTTGTGGACCGATACTTCGTAGGTGGGAGCCTCCACGTCGCGGATGACGCCGAGAGCCACGGGGAAACCGTTCTCGTTGGTCATCTCGGCCAGCTTCAGCTGCAGCGTGTTGTCCTCGCAGTGGGCGTCGTGGACGAGGATGTCGTCCATCGTGATGCCGTTCTCGCCAATCTTCACCACCTTCAGGCCAAAGCCCTGCTGCACCAGACCGTATTCGTTGTTCTCGCCGAAGACGAGCTTTTCGCCGTGGCGGACGTAGATACAGTTCTTCTTGCGGCCCTCCTTCGTGTAGACGGGGTCGTAGCAGCCGTTGTTGAAGATGACGCAGTTCTGCAGAATCTCGCAGACGGCGGCACCCTTGTGCTGCTTGGCAGCCTTCAGAATCTCCACCGTCTCAGCGGCATCCGTAGCCACCGAACGGGCGAAGAAGCGTCCGCGGGCACCGAAGCAGAGCTCTGCCGGGCGGAACGGATCCTCTACAGTGCCGTAAGGACTCGACTTCGATACGAAGCCGCGCGGCGATGTGGGACTGTACTGACCCTTCGTCAGACCGTAGATGCGGTTGTTCAGGAGAATGATGTTCAGGTCGATGTTACGGCGCATGGCGTGGATGAAGTGGTTTCCGCCGATGGCCAGTCCGTCGCCGTCGCCGCTCACCTGCCATACGGTGAGGTTCGGGTTCACCACTTTGGCACCTGTCGAGATGGCAGCGGCACGTCCGTGTATGGTCTGCATGGCGTATGCATTGACGTAGTAGGGCAGTCGGCTCGAACATCCGATACCCGAGATGACGGCCGTCTCATGGGGTGCTACGCCCAGTTCGGCCATCGCCTTGTGGAGCGAAGCCAGGAAGAAGTGGTCGCCACAGCCAGGACACCAACGAGGCTGCGATTTCTTGAAATCATTTACAGTATACTGTTCCATACTTTTATTTATTTTTTATTTTGTATTAACAACGGATTACACGGATTTCACAGATTATTCAAATCTTTGAGTTTCAACCGACAGGAAACCGTTCTTTTGCAAGAGATGGTTGTCCAAAATTGAGCAATAGAGCCAATTTGAATCCTCCCACTTTAGCATAATTGATTGCTTGTGAGCGTTGAACATCATCAAGCTCCTTAACAGCTTTTAGCTCAACTATGATTTTATCAAAGCAGATGAAGTCTGGAATGAAGGTTGCTTCCAGTTCTATACCCTCGTAACATGCGTGTAGCTGAACTTCTCTGGCAAACGGTATACTCTGCTTGTCAAATTCAACTGCTAATGCTTCTTGATAAACTTTTTCTGAAAAACCAGGACCAAGGACACGATGTACTTTCATCGCAGCACCTATTATCTTATAGCTTTCCTGCGAGAACCTTAATACATTGTCGTATTGATATGTGTCCATTGAATCTGTGAAATTCGTTAAATTCGTTGTTTTATAAATTATATCAAAGTTTTGAAGTAGGAGGTGAGTTCTTCCACTTGGAACGGCTGTCCCTTCACTTCGTTGTACTGGGCGGGCACG
>CAMORS010000032.1 GCA_946624005.1 uncultured Prevotella sp.
TCTCTCTCGACGGCGGGCGCGAGACTTACCAGCGGATGCGGGGACGCGACGGCTATGACCGGGTGATTGAGGTGGTGGAAGCGCTGAAGGACGAAGTGCCGCTGTCGCTGATGTTCTGCCTCTCGCCGTGGAACAACTTCGACGACATGGCCTTTGTCATCGATATTGCCAAGCATTACGATGTAGACATCCGCATCGGTATCTACGGAACGATGGCGTATATGAAAGCCCCCCTTTCGTCCCCCGAGGGGGACACAAATGCCTCGTCATCATTGAAAAAGAGTATTGAAGCCCCCTCGGGGGCCGTATGGGGGGCTTCCTCGGGGGACGAAAGGGGGGCTTTGGGGGCTCTTATGCAGACGCAGGAGAACTACGATTTTGTGGCACTCTATGACCAGTGGCGAAATGGGCATCTCCGACTGCGCTGCCAGAGCATCATGAGTTGCCTCGTCGTTCACAGCAACGGCGATGTGCCGCTCTGCCAGAATCTTGACGTAGTGTTGGGAAATATCCATGACCAATCGCTCGACGAGATTTTCAACGGAGCGGCAGCCTGCAAGACGCAGTGTCACTATTCGAAGAACTGCAACGACTGCTGGATCAATTTCCACCGCAAGTACGACATCATCCTCGTGCGCAACTTCGAGCGACTGTTGCCCAAGTGGCTCATAGAAAAGTTCTACGGCCCATATCAATGGACGGCGGACCCTAAGCAGACCTATCGTAAACACCTAAAAGCAATACAATGATACAAGAACTGATCAACCGATACAAACGGATGCGCACCGAGCATTTTCTGCGCCAAACGTACCCATGCTCTTATGCCTTCGTTGGCATGGGACAGCACTCGCTCACCAACCTTTATCCCGTGCTCCACCACCTCGGCGTACCGCTGAAATACATCTGCGTCACTTCAGAACGAAAGGCGCAGTTGATAGAACGGAAGTTTCCAGGCACGAAAGCCATAACCTCGCTCGATGAGATTCTGCAGGATGAAGCCATCAAAGGTGTATTTGTCTCAGCCTCTCCATCGGCCCACTTCACGCTTGCCTCGCAAGTTCTTCGCAGTGGTAAGTCGCTTTTCATCGAGAAACCTCCCTGCCAGACATTGGAAGAACTCGAAACGCTCATTGATTTACGACGTCTCTACGGCTCACCTGTAGTTATGGTTGGCTTGCAGAAACGCTATGCTCCCGCTGTGCAAACCCTTCGGAAACGTCTGCGCAAAGAGCATCTTATCAGTTACGACCTCCATTACCTCACGGGCTACTATCCTGAGGGAGATGCGCTGCTCGACCTTTATATCCATCCCCTTGACCTCGTTACTTATCTTTTTGGCAAACCGGAAATCACGGCCTGTCATCAGGTGGCCCCAGCATCCTATATTCTGATGCTCCAGCATCCGCACATCGTCGGCACCCTCGAACTCTCCACAGCCTACACATGGACTGCAGCCGAGGAGTCCCTCAAGGTCTGCACGTCAAAAAGCATCTACCGCCTCTCGCAGATGGATGAATTGACCTTCGAGTCAAAATCTTCTGCCTTCCTGGGCATTCCCATAGAGAAGGTTCACTGGCGCAACAGGAATATCGAATACCTCTATTCCCGCAACAACTTCACTCCCACGCTCCCTAACAACCCAATCTATTCGCAAGGCTATTACAGTGAGTTACAATCCTTTATAACTTCTGTTGAGCACGACACTTCAAACGTGCTCACAGACATAACAACACTTAAGCCGACCTACGAAGTCCTAATGGGTATAAAGAGATTATTCATTGGTACAGAGTCCTTTCATCTCTGTTCACAGTTCACACACTCCTTATTTCCATAAAGAGTCATGAAACTCCCACTTTCTGTCACCACCAAAAATATTTCAGAAAAATAGTTGAAAACGCTTGGCTGAATCGAAAAATATGTGTAGTTTTGCAGCGGATTTTTTCAATATAGCCAGATGACATAGCTAAGGATTCGCTCATAGTGTAGTGTAACAATCGGGATTACTCCCAAAAGCAACAGTTCGTAAAGAACTGGTGTCTGAGCGTTCTTTATATTATTGTTACACTAAATTTCATACACATTATGAGAAGAAGAATTCCCTATCGGGTATGTCGATGCTTACCCAATGGTATCGTTACTCATCTTGAAGCTCGCCTGCTCAAAGACTTAGTGAACCGAGAAATCCATCCGATTCGTTGTGCAGAGAGTTGCAAGCAAAAGTTCCAAAAAGCCATGTATATCGGTGACCTCTGTGCTGAAACAGGACATTTCTGGTGGGCCAGAAAAATCTGGAGATTTGCATCAAGGCTTATCGAAGAAAAAGATTACAATGATTGGCGCTATGTCTGGTTTGACAACAACAGGGTGCGGCTTAAGGATGTCATTTCAGAAACAGAGTGCGAACTGTTAGACCGTCGATGTAGTCAACTCTGGCGTGCCCTTGGCCATCCGGAATACGACTGGTGGGATGACAGGGTGGAATACCTTACGAGTGCACATTTTGGGACGACCTATTATAATCTGTTTGCAGACAAATACGACGGCTACTACGATGAGTTGATTGGTGAGTGGGAAGAGAAGATGCAAGAAGTAGCATCCGGGCAGGAAAGGCAACAGATTTTCCAAGGCGGTCAATGTGAAGTCCTTCCTCCCATCTCACAGGATTTCTGGGATTACTGGAACGATGGTCCTCATCTGGAAGATTTTTCATGGCTCACTTACAAGCATGGTCAGCAGCAGAAATACTGTTGACCATGCTTTTTTCTAAAATACTATCCATAAAGAATGGCCGTCCCACTATGGTGGCATCAGTACCAGAATGGGGTGTATCATCTGGAACTATGGATGATAAACGTTTTCCATTCTTAGGGATGGAGCATGATGCCGGTAAAGATGCGGCCAGAATGAATGCCGAGGCGGCGAGCGGAGAAGAATGTGTGACAGTTGGTGTAGGTGCAGATGCGCGAAAGAAGGATGTTGTCGGCGGGGATGCCGCATGCCGTCAGCTGTTGGCGGTTGCACTCCGGGAGGTCGATGTGCCACTTCTCTTTTACATCGGATGCGGGGAAGCGCTTTGCGAGGCTGTCCATCAGGAAACCAGCCTGACGGAAAGCGTCAAAGACTTCGTCGCCTACCTCAAAGGCTTCGAGCGAGATACCCGGGCCGATAACGGCATGAAGCGACTCTGGATTGCTGCCGCACCATTGCTCCATCTGGCGGATGGTCTTCTGGGCAATGCGGGCAACCGTTCCTCTCCATCCTGCATGGATGGCAGCTGCAGCATGTTGCGCGCGATCATATATAATAATAGGTATACAGTCGGCGGTCGATATGCCGATACAGATGTCAGGGGTTGTAGTCACCAAAGCATCAACACCTTCCAGAAAGTCAGTAGAGCGATAGTTCGTCTCGTCGATGAGCCTCACCTCCGTCTGATGGGTCTGTCGGGGAAGTACGATGCGCTTCTCGTCGATGCCTAACCACGAGGCCAGCCGCCGGCGGTTCTCTTTGACAGCCTCCGCGTCATCACCACAATAGTGGGTGATGTTCATCGAGGCATAGTTGCCGGTGCTGATGCCCCCATGACGAGTTGTGCTGAAGGCTGTGACGCGCTCAGCAATGGGATAGGCGAGGGGATGGAGTCGTTTCATAGCTGATTTCGGGCGATATCGACACGGCTACAGTTCCTCTATCTCGTAGTCGTCGAGCTCCTCGATGTCCTCTTCTTCGATGTATTCTATTTCCTCATCCTCACCTTCTGCAAGGAGTTCTGACGAGAACTGGCTCATGTCCTTGTCGCGGTGAACCAGCGTATCCTCGGCCATGATGGTCTGCAGCTTGTTGCTCTCGCTGTTCAGTTCGCGCCACAGGACGTCTTTCAGCTCGTCGAGCCCTTTGTTGGCTACGGCAGAGATGAACACGACGGGGATGTCTGTGGGACAGGTATCACGCAGCATCTCGATGAGTTCGTCGTCGAGCAGGTCGCATTTCGTCACGGCCAGCACACGATGCTTGTCGAGCATCTCGGGGTTGAAGTTCTGCAGCTCGTTGAGCAGAATCTCGTATTCGCGCTTGATGTCGTCAGTATCTCCTGGCACCATGAAGAGCAGTAGCGAGTTGCGCTCGATGTGTCGGAGAAATCGCAGTCCGAGTCCCTTTCCCTCGCTGGCTCCCTCGATGATGCCTGGTATGTCGGCCATGACGAACGACTGCTTGTCGCGATAGCCCACGATGCCCAATGAAGGCTCGAGCGTGGTGAAGGGATAGTTGGCAATCTTCGGCCTTGCCGATGAGAGCGATGAGAGCAGGGTGCTCTTGCCTGCATTGGGAAAGCCCACCAGTCCGACGTCGGCCAGCAGTTTCAGTTCGAGGATGATGGTCATCTCCTGCATGGGTTCGCCCGGCTGAGCAAAGCGCGGAGCCTGATTGGTGGCTGTGCGGAACTGGAAGTTGCCCAGTCCGCCTCGGCCTCCTTTCAGCAGGACTACCTCCTGACCGTCGTAGGTGACATCGCAGACGAACTTACCCGTCTCGGCATTGTAGACTACCGTCCCGCAAGGTACGTCGATATATTGGTCTTTGCCATCCGTTCCGTGACATTTGTCCTTACCGCCGTTGCCTCCATGTTCGGCAAAGACGTGGCGTTGGTATTTCAGGTGGAGCAGCGTCCAGTAGTTGTGGTTGCCGCGCAGGATGATGTCGCCACCTCGTCCACCGTCGCCTCCGTCGGGACCGCCGTTATAGTTGTATTTCAGGTGTTTCAGGTGCATGCTGCCCCTTCCGCCCTTTCCCGAGCGGCAATAGATTATTACGTAGTCTACAAAGTTTGATTCCATGATATTTGGGTGTGAGAGGTAAGAAGTGGGAGATGAAGGGTTAGATGTTGTCGATGACGTTGGTGATACGACCGAAGATGTCGTCGATGGTGCCTGTTCCTTCCACCTGATGGCGGATGCCCTCCTGCTGGTACCACTGCATGAGCGGTTCGGTCTGCTGGTGGTACACATTGAGTCGCTTCTGGATGGTCTCAGCATTGTCGTCGCTTCGTCCGCTAATTTCTCCGCGCTTGAGCAGACGCTGTGTCAGCTCCTCGTCGGGCACGTCGAGCTCTATCATGGCGGCTATCTTATGTCCGCGTTCGGCCATCATCCGCTTGAGCCATTCAGCCTGCGGAATGGTTCTGGGATAGCCGTCGAAGATGACGCCGGGATGATCCGTTCCGAAGCTGTCATAGACGTTGGCGAGAATCTGCTCCATGAGCTTGTCGGGGATGAGTTGTCCGCGGTCGATGAACGAAGCAGCGATGATGCCCGTCTCAGTCTTGGCAGCCATCTCCTTGCGCAACACGTCGCCCGTGGAGATATGTTTCAGTCCGTATTTCTCTACGATGAGGTCGCTCTGTGTACCCTTTCCAGAGCCGGGGCCTCCGAAAATCACAATGTTCTTCATAATCTAAACCTATTTGCTTGTTACAACTATTATGCTCTCGATTCATCATTCGTTGCAAACCGTGTAGATGTCGGGCAGGTTGCGTCCCTGCTGGTCGTAGTCGAGACCGTAGCCTACGATGAAGTCGTTGGGAATCTCCATGGCGGCATACTCGATGTTGAGGTCTATCTGCAGCTTCTCGGGTTTCACAAGGAGCGTACAGATGTGGATGCTCTTGGGGTGGCGTGTGCCGAGCGTCTCTATCATGCGCTGCATCGTCTGCCCTGTGTCCACGATGTCTTCCACGATGATGATGTCGCGGTCGGTAAGGTCTTCGTTGATGCCGAGCACCTCTGTCACCTTGCCCGTGCTGGTCGTCCCCTGATATGAGGCGAGCTTGACGAACGATATCTCGCACGGGATGGTGATATGCCGCATCAGGTCAGCAGCAAAGATGAACGAGCCGTTCAGCACGGCTATCATCAGCGGGTTCTTGCCCTGCATGTCGTTGTTGATGCGTTCAGCCACAGCCTTGACGCGCTGTTGAATCTCCGCGGCGGGAATCGAAATCCTGAATTGTTTGTCTTTGATTGTAATGGTATCCATGATGAGTGTGTTATGAATTTGCCACAAAAGTAATAAATAATTTTGATTGCGGCAAGTTATTGTGTTGAAAACTTTCTTTTTTCAACCATTTCTTTCACTTTAAGCAGGTCGTTCCAGTGTTTTTTGCCTGTTCGTTGGCCGATATGGATCATCTCGCGGATGCTCGCATTGTTGAAGCTCGCCACGTCGTAGCCCTCCAGCGGCGGGTTGATATAGACGTCGGCATCCTGGCGGTTCTTGTTGTATTTCGTGATGTCGGGCCGCGATACGAGCCAGTCGACGGCCCCGCCGATGCCTATCCAGTCTTTCAGCGAGAAGTCGCGCGAAGCATGTTTCTTCTGTGTTAGGTCGATGGCGATGACGATGTCGGCACCCATCTTCCTCACTACGTCGACGGGCAGGTTGTTCAGCACACCGCCGTCCACGAGCAGGCGGTCGTTACTCCTGAGTGCCTTGAACACGCCGGGGATGGCCATCGAGGCACGCATCGCCCTGGCCAGCGAGCCTCCTTGCAGCACCACCTCGCGCCATTTGTTCAGGTCGACAGCCACGCAGCGAAAGGGGATGGGCAAGCTGTCGAAGGGCAGAGCGTCGTAGCTGCCAGTCTTCTCCTCCAGCAGCTGCAGTATCTTGTCGCCCTTCACCATGCCGAACGACTCGTCGCCGTGCTTCTTCCCCTTTCGGATAACGGGAAAGCCGAACACATATCCCACGCTGTCCTGCTCCTGATAGATCTTGTTGCGGTGGCGCTCCTGCCGGTCGGAGAGCAGCGTGAGCCACTCCTGCGAGGTGAAGAGCGAGTCGAGCTGTTCGGCCCGATAGCCGATGGCGTAAAGTCCGCCCACGATGCTGCCGATGCTCGTACCGGCGATGTAGTCGATGGGGATGCCCGCCTCTTCGATCACTTTCAGCACACCCACCTCGGCGGCACCTTTCGCACCGCCACCACCCAGCACCAGTCCCACTTTCGGGCGAGGCATCAGCTGGCAGAAGGCCTGCTGGCCGAAGCCCCACATCATCATGGCTGCCAGCACGACAATCTTCCAATTATTCATGCTTTTCATCTTTCTGTCTTTTGGCCGCAAAGATACAACAATAATTCGAGAAATCATAAAAACAAAGAAAAATGTGCAAAATTCTTGCATAGTTTTGCCGAAAAGTGTATCTTTGCACGTTGATAACAGAAATAGTTAGGATTTAGCAACAGACGAGATATGAAAATATTCACAAGCGGACAGTTGGCTGAACTCGACCAATATACGATAGCCCATGAGCCTATCCGCTCTATCGACCTCATGGAGCGGGCAGCCAAGACGCTCACCCGAGCCATCATGGAACAGTGGACCACGCAGACACCCGTCGTGGTCTTTGCCGGCCCTGGCAACAACGGCGGCGACGGCCTCGCCATGGCCCGCATGCTGGCCGAGCAGGGATACCACGTCAGTGTGTTCCTCTTCAACACTACGGGGAAGCTGAGCGAAGACTGCGACAAGAACCGCCGACGGCTGCAGGAATGCCGTAAGGTGAAAGCCTTCACCGAGGTGGTCGAAGAGTTCGACCCACCGAAGCTGACGGCCGACACACTCGTCGTCGACGCCCTCTTCGGCACGGGGATGAACAAACCGCTGGCAGGTGGTTTCGCCTCGTTGGTGAAGTATATCAACCAGAGTCCGGCCTTCATCGTGAGCATCGACATGCCGTCGGGTCTGATGACCGAGGACAACTCGTACAACGTGCGGGCCAATATCATCAAGGCCGACCAGACGCTTACCATCCACCAGCGCAAGCTGGCCTTCCTCTTTCCAGAAAACCAACCCTTCATCGGCGACCTGCGCATTCTCAACATCGGCTTGAGCGAAGAAGGTGCCGAGCGCATCGATGCCCACTTCACGATGCTCGACGAGGGTGATGTGTCGAAGTGTCTCCGACCGCGCGATGCGTTTGCCCATAAGGGCAGCATGGGGACAGCCATGATCATGGCGGGCAGCTATGGTATGGCGGGTGCTTCCATCCTTGCCGTGAAGGCCTGTCTGCGCAGTGGAGTGGGGAAGGTGGTCGCTCATATCCCGCGTCGCAACAACGACATCATGCAGATCAGTGTGCCGGAGGCCATCATCGAGGCCGACCCCGACGAGAAGTACTTCACGGAGGCCACCGACACGTCGGATGCCGATGCCGTCTGTATAGGACCCGGTCTGGCTCAGCAGGAGAGCACCGCCATCGCCCTGATTTCACAGATCAGGCGAACCTCGGTGCCCATCGTGCTCGATGCCGATGCGCTCAACATCCTGGCCAACCATCGTGCCTGGCTGCAGCAGTTGCCGGCTGGCATCATCATGACCCCCCATCCAAAAGAGTTCGACCGTCTGAATGGCAGTCCGTGCACCGACAGCTACGAACGGCTGGCACGCGCCCGCAGCATGGCCGAACAGCTGAAGGGCTACATCTTGCTGAAAGGCCACTATACGGCCCTCTGCAAGCCCGACGGACGCGTCGTCTTCAACACCACGGGCAATGCCGGTATGGCTACAGCCGGCAGCGGCGATGTCTTGGCGGGCATCATCACAGCCTTGCTCGCTCGCGGATATGTTCAGGCCGAAGCATGCAGCATCGGCATGTTCCTCCACGGACTGGCTGGCGACCTTGCTGCTGATGAGCTGGGACAGGAGAGCCTGACAGCCTCCGACATCATCGCCTATCTGCCGCAGGCTTTCCGTCGGCTCGAGGAATGGCCTTCTTCCGTCAATACCCTTTAAAAAACGTCCAAACAAATAATAATATACTTACTCCAAAGTCATGAACATCATCTCTCTACCCGTCAGTCGTAGCCTTCGCTGGGCTTCACCTTCTCGCCGCTGCGTGGCAGCCATCTTTGCCAGTCTGTTTCTTTCGCTGACAAGCCAGGCCCAGACCGTCATGGACGGCACCACCTACTGTCTGCCCAAGACCACGATCGACGTGGTGCTGCTCGTCGAGAAGACCACCACGCAGCCCGGCGAGCTGTGCCAGTATGCCGAACGCTTCATGAAGAAGGCGGATGCACCTGCAGAGCCCTCTGTGGCCTATCGCCTCTTGTCGGCCGACATCGTTCCTGCCGCCATTGCCGACACCGCCAAGCAGTTTACGGCCCGCAACGACAACAAGCACAACATCCAGCGTGTGGCCATCTCGCCGCAGGGCATCATCCTGGCCGTCAATGCCGATCCCAACCTGCCTGCCGAACGCATTCCTTTCAAGGCTGCCCCCAAGATGCAGCTGCCCAATGCCCACGACTATATGAACCAAGACATTCTTGCTGCTGGCAGCAAGGCGAAGATGGCCGAACTGGTGGCGCAGGAGATCTACGACATTCGTGAGAGCCGCTCGCTCCTCACCAAGGGTCAGGCCGACTTTATGCCGAAGGACGGTGAGCAGCTGCGCATCATGATGCAGTCGCTTGACCAGCAGGAGGCAGCCCTCATGCAAGTGTTCAGCGGGACGACTGTCAAGGACACCACCGAAGTGGTGGTCAGCTACATTCCCGAGAAGGCGACCGAGGGCGATGTCCTCTTCCGTTTCTCGCAGCGCTTTGGTCTTGTCGATGCCGACGACCTTTCCGGTGTACCTTATTATATAAGTATCACCGACCTGCACCAGGTGCCCGTCAACAGCGCCGTTGCAGAGGGAAAGCTGCCTAAGGACAATGCCGAAATCTATGTCAACCTGCCTGGCCGCATCCGTGCCGACCTGACCAGCATGTCGCGCCCTGTCGCCTCGCTTGAGCTGATGGCGACGCAGTTTGGCCGCTGTGAGTCGCTCGATAACGAGCTCTTTGGCAAGAAGTTGTTCACCCAGCTTGTCTACCACCCGCTGACGGGCAATATCGAGAGCATCTCCACCGATATGGTGAAGAAGTGAACGAATTAAGAAGTGGGAATTAAGAAGTGGGAATTAAGAATTAAGAAGTAGGAATTAAGAATTTAGAAGTAAGAGGTTGGAATTAAGAAGTAGAAAGTAAGAGGTATATGAAGGATTCTTCATTCTTCATTCCTCATTCTTCATTCTTCATTTTAACGAAGCAATCATCCATATAGACCGTTTCTTCTTCCATCAAGTGGCGCAGGGCGGCATCAAGGATATCCGTCCGGATGGGCAGCGAGTTGAGATCGTCGATGTGATGTCGCTTGTTGTCGGACAGCAGGTTGAGAATGACCTGCCCGGCCGACTTCTTTTCTTCTTCCTGTTCTTTGTGATGCCGATGTTTCCGGCAGACGTCGCATTGTCCACAGTCCTGACTTTTCTTCTCGCCAAAATATCGCAGGAGCATGCGTTGGCGACACTCGTCGTCGGTGCTGAAGTACCTGATCATCTGTTCGATGCGTGCAGCAAACTCCTTTTTGCGCTCGTCGTAGATCTCGGGTTGCAGGATGACGTTCTCGGGATCCTCACGACTTTGCACGTAGGTGATGTAGGGCGTTCTGCGCTGAGGGATGAAGCGCAGTATGTGTTTCTCGCTCAGGTTTTTCAGAATCATGTACACCTGCTGCTGCGACTGAAGGCCAGCCTGTTCGGCGATGAAGCCCTCGTCGATGAAGCTGTAGTCGCTGAACATCCCGCTATAGTTGCGCAGCATGGCTGTGATGATGTTGTTCTCGTTGGCGGACAGCGAATGTAGGCGGTAGAGGTCGTCGCGGCCGATGGTGAAGTGCACGCGTGCCTTGTTGTCGCGCTCCTCTTCGTAGCTAATGTATTTGGCGCGGGTAAGGATGTTCAGGGCAGCCTCTACACGGATGGGGAAATGCTTGAAGCGTTGGCAGAAGAGGTCGATGTTGAACTCGAACGACGCTCCCCGCCCGCTGCCGACACCTATCTGGTAGTAGTAGGCGAGATGTTCGTACACCTGCTTGATCTCTTCGCGCGGTGGATAGGTGTTGTCAATGCGTTGCCGCAGCTTGCTGATGTCCATCTTGTTGCACAGCAGAACGGCATAGGCTTGCCGACCGTCGCGTCCTGCGCGTCCCGCTTCCTGGAAGTAGGCTTCTGGCGAATCGGGGCAGTCGAAGTGGACGACCAACCTGACATCGGCCTTGTCGATGCCCATGCCGAAGGCGTTGGTTGCTACCATCACGCGTGCTTCGTCGCGTTGCCATTCCTCTTGTCGGCGGTCGCGTTCGGTGCTGTCGAGGCCAGCGTGGTAGGCCAAGGCCGAGATGTCCTCTTTGTAAAGCAGTGTGGCTATCTCCTTTGTCCGCTTGCGGCTGTGTACATAGACGATGGCACAGCCCTCCACGGAGTGCAAGATGTGGAGCAACTGTTCCTGCTTGTCCTCCACGTTGCGCACGATGTATGTCAGGTTCTTACGCTCGAAGCTCATGCTGAAGACATTCTTCTGTCGGAAGTGGAGCTGCTGCTGAATGTCGTCGACGACGGCTGGTGTCGCTGTGGCCGTCAGGGCGAGGATGGGTGCGTCGGGCTTGATGTTGCGGATGTCGGCGATGTGGAGGTAAGAGGGACGGAAGTCGTAGCCCCACTGGCTGATGCAATGGGCTTCGTCTACGGTGATGAAGCTCACCCGCATGTGGCGTAGCTTGGTCTGGAAGAGTTCTGAGCCAAGCCGTTCGGGCGATATGTACAGAATCTTGATACCGCCGAAAACGGCATTCTCCAGCGTCTTGAGCACTTCGTCGTGCGACATGCCGGTGTAGATGGCAGCTGCCTGGATGCGTTGTTGTCTGAGGTGAGCCACCTGGTCTTTCATCAGGGCGATGAGAGGCGTGACGACGATGCAGACGCCTTGCATGCACAATGCAGGCACCTGGAAGGTGACACTCTTGCCACCTCCTGTAGGCATTAGCCCCAACGTGTCGCGTCCGGAGGCGATGCTCTCGATGATGTCTTGTTGAATGCTGCGAAAGCTGTCGAAGCCCCAATATTTCTTCAGGATGTACCTGAAGCGTTCGGGCGTCAGCCATTCGCTCTTCGGCGTGTAGCCACCGCCCCCCTCGTCGTTCGCCTTGCTACCCATCATCAATTCTCAATTCTCAAATCTCAATTATAAATTATCAATTGTCAATTGGCAATTGTCAATTCTCCGACGGTCGGATGTCTTCTATCTGCAGCTGTACGTCGTTGTGCTTGAAGATGTTGTCCTCGATGGTGTAGGCAATGTCGAACGAGCGCTTGCTCTTGATGTAGCGCGCACTAGCACTCTGACCGAAGGCGATGCCGTTCATCACGTTGTTCGACCGCGAGTCGACCAGCTCCAGCTTGATATGCTCCTGATCGCGACCCACCACCTTGCTCGTACCGAAGTCGTAGACGTCGGTGGTGCAGAAGAGCGGCTTGGGGTTGTCCTGTCCGAAGGGACCGAAGCGCTTCAGGTCGTTGTGGAGCTTGCGTGTGATGTCCTTGAAGTCTATCTTCGCGTCTATCTGCAGGATGGCCTCTGTCTGCTCGGGCTGGATATGCTCTTCGACATACTTCTGAAACCGTTCGCGGAACTTCGGCACGTCGTCCCATTTCAGGGTGAGTCCGGCAGCGTAGGTATGTCCGCCGAAGTTGACCAGCAGGTCGCGACAGCTCTTGATGGCGGCATAGACGTCGAAGCCGATGACGCTGCGTGCCGACCCGGTGGCCAGGTCGCCCATGCGTGTGAGCACCACGGTGGGGCGGAAGTAGATCTCGGTGAGCCTTGAGGCCACGATGCCCACGACACCCTTCTTCCAGTTCTCGTCGTACAGGACGATTGACGAGTGGCGCTTCTGGCTCTCGATGCGTTCCACAATCTGGTTGGCCTCTTCCGTCATCTGCTTGTCGATGTCCTTTCGCTGCTCGTTGTATTCGTTGATGTGCTTCGCCTTCCTGAGTGCCTCCGCGTGGTCGCGCTCTATCAGCAGGTCGACAGTCTGCATTCCGTTCTCCACACGTCCCGAGGCATTGATGCGGGGACCTATCTTGAAGACGATGTCGCTCATCGAGATGTCGCGTCCGTTCAGTCCGCAGATGTCGATGATGGCCTTCAGGCCCACACTCGGATTCTGGTTGAGCTGTTTCAGTCCGTGGAAGGCCAGGATGCGGTTCTCGTCTATCACGGGCACGATGTCGGCAGCAATGCTCACCGCCACGAAGTCGAGCAGGGGTATGAGCTGCGAGAAGGGAATGCCATTGTTCTTGGCGAAGGCCTGCATGAACTTGAATCCCACGCCGCATCCGCACAGGTGCTTAAAGGGATAGGTGTCGTCTTCGCGTTTCGGGTTGAGGATGGCCACGGCCGGCGGGAGTACCTCGTCGGGTACGTGGTGGTCGCAGATAATAAAGTCGATGCCTACGCTCTTGGCGTATGCTATCTCGTCGATTGCCTTGATGCCGCAATCGAGAATGATAATGAGTTTCACACCTGTCTCCACCGCATGGTCTATCCCTTTCCGGCTTACGCCATACCCCTCCTCATAGCGGTCGGGGATGTAGTAGTCGACATTGGAATAGAACTGCTGCAGGAACTTGTACACCAGAGCCACGGCCGAGCAGCCGTCGACGTCGTAGTCGCCATAGATCATGATACGCTCCTTGCGCCCCATAGCATCGTTGAGCCTGTCAACCGCTACGTCCATGTCCTTCATCAGGAAGGGGTTTATCAGATCGCCCAACTGCGGCCTGAAGAACCGCTTAGCAGCGGGTTCGGTCGTGATGCCGCGACGTATCAGTATCTGCGCCAGAATGGGGTTGATGCCCATCTTGGCTCCCAGCGCTTCAGCTGCCTTTGTCTCTTCTGGTGTTGGTGCTTTGTAATTCCATTTGAAGTGCATTTATATAATTATTTGTTCTTTCTGCCTCCAAAATTACAAAAAAATATGTGACCGCATGCCTATTTCTACTATTTTTAGCAGAAAACAATATTAATTAACCTTCTGACCTTTGCCGTTGGTGGCAACAAAAAAGACAGGCTATCGAAAAAACTTACTCTTCGGCACCGCGAAGAATGATGCTGGTGGCCCCGAGGGTGAAGAGTGTGCCGTCGTCGATGATGCGCTTCTCGCGTGGGTTCAGTTCTACATCGGCGACGAAGGTGCCGGTGTTGCTGTTGTTGTCGCTCAGCGTGTAGCGCAGGTGGCCCCGCTTGTCGCGGCCGACGTTGATGGTGCAGTGGTTGAGGTCGACGCTGGGGTCGACGGTCTCAAAGGGTGTGTTGATGGGATTGCCCTTCTGATAGCGCCCGATGACGTTGTCGCCCCATTGCAGGGGGATGACCTGCTTATAGTGGAAGACGTTCTCGATGACGACGATGGAGCCGTAGCCTTTCTCGTTGGCTTGCTCGTCGGGGTGCTCGTCGCGCTGACGTTCGCGCAACTTGCTCACACCGATGCGTATGCCAAACTGCTTTCCACATTCGGGACACTGGAAGACCAGACTTTGGCCTTCGGTATACTTTGTTTCATCGAAGATGATGAAGTTGTCGCATTTGGGACATCTTACGCGTTTCATAGGAGTTAGGGGTGCTTATTATCAATTCTCCGCTCGGCCTGAAGGGACGCTTTCAAAGCGAAGCGGAGAAAGAATTATCAATTCTCAATTGTCAATTCTCAATTGTCAATTCTCAATTGTCAATTCTCATCGTCCATGCTTCAGCGAAGTCGGCGCTTTCCTGACGGAGCGAGCGCAAGCGGTTTTGAGCCTGTGCCTCGTTCTCGAAGCGACCGAGCACCACCTTGATGCCCTTGGCACGCTGGAGGATTTCCGTCTCGGTGTAGCCTCTTTCCTTGAGCTTGCCGACGAAAGCCTCAGCATTCTTCCTGGCAACCTGACTGGCCAGCACGATGGTCCAGCTTTCGGAAGGTTGATGGTTGATGGTTGATGGTTGATGTGTTCCTTCAGAAGTAGGATGGTTGATGGTTGATGGTTGATGTGTTCCTTCGGAAGTAGGATGGTTGATGGTTGATGGTTGATGTACATCTTCCTTTTTTACTTCTTCCTCGCGCAGCGACACGTCGTCCTTCTTACTTACAACTTCCTCCTTCTTACTTCTTAATTCACTGGGCTTATTGGTGGTGATCTCCTTGGGCATGATGCGGTAGAAGAGGTCGGTGTCAATCATGCACTTCTCAATGATAGACTTCGACTCGTTGCCCATGGGGAATGCCAGGACGATCAGCAAGGCTACGGCAGCTGCTGCTGCAACGGCTTTGCGCACGGTGCTCATCTTGATGTGGAGTGCCCTTTCGCCCTTCTCTTGCTTTTCTTCTTTTTCGAGAGGAGCGTGGTGGGTAGGTTCCTTGGCATCGGTGCTGACGATAGCACTCATGTGGCTGATGGCAGGAGCCTGTGCGATGGGACTGATCTCGAGCGCACTGAGCCCGTAGAGACCCGGTGTGAGAATGCCTGCCTCGCAGGGTTCAAACTCGTAGTTGCCCTCCTTGTTGAGCCGCAGTGTGCCAATGTCGTATATCTCGTAAAGGCCCTGGTTCTCAATCTGTTGCTTGATTTCGCTAACTTCTTTCTCTATCCTTGTGACGGCTTCGGGATAGCTGATGTCATACGATTCGACGTACGACTGTGCGAGCAGCGAGTCGTTCATCTTGAGCTTCGGATTGAAGCCCAAGGTGCGCAGGGGTGGCAGGTAGAGCTGTTCGGAGCCGTCGTAGCTCGCTTCTACGTAGTGAGCCATGAAGCCTCCGAGGTCAGGAACGATAACGCAGTCGTTCTCGAGCAGCAGTATTTCGATATGTCTTTCTAATGCTATCACAGAGTTGAAATGTTGATTTCGGGTACAAAATTACACCTTTTTCGCGAATAAACCAAATAAAAATGCTCACAAAAAGAAAAAAAAGGCTAAATGTTATGTTGAAATCCAAATTTTATGTTTAATTTTGCAGGTCGTTAGGCGTATATGTCGCCATCAGAAGAAGAATAGAGAGATGAAGGTAAGATATATTATCATGTTCGTTGCGGCCGTCCTTCTGGGATGTGTGTCGTGTAAGAAGAACCATCAGCCAGCACCCGTACAGCCCGAAGACCTTCGAGCCAAGAAGTTGTTGCAGGGCGTGTGGGTTTCGGCCGACGATGAAAGCCCCGTGCTTATGGCTAAGGGCGACACCATCTTCTACCCCGACTCTACGAGCATGCCGGTGGCTTTCAGGATTGTCGCTGATACCTTATATTTAATAGGAGGTATCACGACGGGCTATCCCATCGAACTGCAAACGGAGCATGCCTTCAACTTCCGCAATGCTGACGGCGAGCCGGTGAAGCTTGTCAAGAGCGAGGACGCTACCGACTTTTCTTATTTCGAGATGCAGCCCCCTGTGGTGCTGAACCAGCGGAGGCTCATCAAGCGCGACACCATCGTCAGCGGTCCTGCCGACCGCTATCACTGCTATGTTCAGGTGAACCCCACCACCTATAAGGTGTACAAGACCAGTTTCAACGATGCCGGCATGGAGGTGAGCAATGTCTATTACGACAACACCGTCCACCTGGCCATCTTCCGAGGAGCGCAGCGTGTCTATTCGCACGATTTCCGCAAGCAAGACTTTGCAAAGCTTCTGCCGATGGTGGACATGAAAGAGACCATCCTGAGCGACATGGAGCTGGAGAGTGTCGACGACAGCGGTATCCGCTATGCGGCCTTCCTGGGTATACCAGACACCGCCACCTCGTATGTTATAGAAGTGACGGTGAACTATCAGGGCAAGTTGTCGATGAAACTATCCGATTGAGTTTCAGCCCCCCTTCTTCATTTTATAATAGAACGCAGAGACGCAAAGACGCAGGGATTGAATAATTCTATTGGTTGGTATTCTGTGTTTTATAAACTCTACGTCTTTGCGTTCATAATAAATAGATAGAGCCTTAATTCTTTTGTTTCGCAAGAAACTGTTCGGCCCTTTCGAGGTCGGCAGGAGTGTCGATGCCCACTGTTTCGACGTCGGTGAGTCCTACCTTTATCTTATATCCGTTCTGTAGCCAGCGCAGCTGTTCCAGGCTCTCAGCCTTTTCCAGCGAGCTTTGTGGCAACTGCGTCACCTCGCGGAGCACCTCAGTGCGGTAGGCATAGAGGCCGATGTGCTTCAGAAAGGGGAAACTGTCGGGCCACGTGTCGGTCTCCTTCCCGCGAATGAAGGGGATAACGCTGCGGCTGAAGTAGAGCGCAAAGCCCTGATTGTCGACCACCACTTTCGGCGAGTTAGGGTTGGCTATCGGTTGGAAGCCCCCCTCATTGCCAAAAGGCTTGGCCAGAGTGGCTATCTGCGTCTGCTCGTCGTCGAAGCAACGGCACACCGTCTCTATCTGCGAGCGGCGGATGAAGGGTTCGTCACCCTGCACGTTGACCACCACATCGTATTGTCCGCCGATGATGCCGACGGCCTCAGCAATACGGTCGGTACCGCTCTGATGAGTGGCAGCCGTCATCACCGCCTTACCGCCGAAGCTCTCCACGGCGTGGAGGATGCGTTTGTCGTCGGTAGCTACGTAGGTGTCGGCAATAGATGCCGACACCTGTTCGTATACTCTCTGTATCACCATCTTACCGCCGAGCATAGCCAGCGGTTTGCCCGGGAAGCGTGTCGACGCATAGCGGGCGGGGATGATTGCGATAAACTTCATCTCTCTATCCATTCAGTTTGTATTCGACAAAAGCCTCCATCGCTTCGTAGCACGCCAGTCCGAGGTCGTCGTAGAGCTTTGCTGTGGCGCGGTTGCGATCTTCGGCACGCTGCCAGAAGAGACGTTCGTCGTTGCCGAGGAAGGGAGCGCTCTCCATCTGGCTCTGGTGCTTGAGGATAGCGTTGCGCTTGGCGCGCAGCTCTTCGGGGCTCATCGGTACACACATCTCGATGTTCTCTATTTCCCATTCGGCCCAGGCACCGCGATACATCCATACGCGGCAGTCGGCGATCCATCCCTTCGGCTTCTCCTGCTTGATGAGGTCGAGGGCTGCCAGAACGGCGTCGGTACACTTCTTGTGCGTACCGTGCGGGTCGGCAAGGTCGCCAGCTACGTAGATCTGGTGCGGCTTCACCTCTTCGAGCAGCTGCTTGACAATCATCACATCGCGTTCGCCCATGGGCAGCTTCTCAATCTTTCCACTCTCGTAGAAAGGCAGGTCGAGGAAGTGAACGTGGTCGAGTGGGATGTTGTTGAACGTGCTGGCTGTGCGTGCCTCACCACGCCGAATCAGTCCTTTGATGGTTCGCACATCGGGTGTGTCGATGTCGCCGTCGTGCTTCTGTGCGAGGAATGTCTTGATCTGCTTATACTTCTCTTTGATGACGGTATCTTTCTCTTCTGCAAAGAGTTGGTTGAAGCCGTTGATGAAGTGCATGAAGCGTGTCACCTCCTCGTCGCCCACAGCGATGTTGCCGCTTGTCTCGTAGGCCACATGCACATCGTGATGCTGTTCGACAAGTCGACGGAGCGTTCCACCCATCGAGATGACATCATCGTCGGGATGTGGCGAGAAGATGATGACGCGCTTGGGATAGGGCTTGGCACGCTCGGGTCGGTAGGTATCGTCGGCGTTTGGCTTGCCGCCAGGCCATCCGGTGATGGTGTGCTGCAGGTCGTTGAAAATCTTGATGTTGGCATTGTAGGCCGAACCGTAGAGAGCGAGCAGTTCGGAGAGACCATGCTCGTTGTAATCCTTGTTGGTGAGCTTGAGGATGGGCTTGCCCGTTTCTTGGCAGAGCCATACGAGGGCCGAGCGAACCAGTTTGTCGGTCCACTCGCAGGAGGCTACCAGCCAGGGGTGAACGATGCGCGTCAGTCGTGATGCTGCTGAGAGGTCGATGACCACGCGAGTGTCTTTGTGCGTCTGCAGGAACGATGCCGGCAGCGTATCGGTGACGCGTCCTTCAACGGTTTTCTGGATGATGCTGGCCTTCTCGTCGCCCCATGCCGTCAGGAAGATCTTGCGAGCCGAGAGAATGGTGCCGATGCCCATCGTGACGGCTGTGGCGGGTATCTGTTCGTTGTTGCCGAAGCTCATCGATAGCTCTTCGCGGATGACGGGGTCGAGCAAGATGAGTCGTGGTCCGGAGTTCATCGACGAACCCGGCACGTTGGTGCCGATGTTGCCCAGTCGGCCCAGTCCGAGCATCATCACATCGATACCTCCAGCCTCGGCGATGAGCCGTTCGTACTGTCGGCAATGTTCGTTGACATGCTCCTGACTGATGCTGAAGTCGAAGGTGTGGATGTTCGACTCCTTGATGTCCACATGGTTGAGGAATCGCTGCCGCAGCTGCTCGATGCAGCAGTTGACAGCGTTTGCCTTCAGCGGGTAGTATTCGTAGACGTTGAAAACGATGACGTTGCGGAAGCTCAAGCCCTCCTCACGGTGGCGTCGTGCCAGTTCGTGGTAGACGGGTGTGAGCGAGGTGCCCGTACCGAGTCCTAACACACACATTTGGTTGTTGGCATCCTTGCGCTTGATCTCGTGTTCTACGGTGTCGGCGATGTTGCGTGCTGCCTCGTCGATGCTGGGATAGATGTCGGTTGGAATCTTCTCGCAGCGTGTTATCTGCGAGCGTTCCACCTCCGTCTTCGGTGCATAGAAATCGGCCGAAACCTTGTTCAGCACGATTTCACTACTTAAATTCAGATTCATTCCTTTATAGATTGTTCTTCTCGATGTCCTTGAAATATTTGTATGTACCCACCTTCAGTTCGTCGGTGGCAGCCTCGTCGCATACGATGATGCCGTGCTGGTGCATTTGCAGGGCGCTGATGGTCCACTCCTGCGTGACGGCACCCTCTACAGCAGCCTTCAGGGCGCGAGCCTTGTGGTGTCCGTTGACGAGGATCATCACCTCGCGTGCATCCATCACAGTGCCTACACCGACGGTGAGCGCCAGCTTGGGCACCTTGTTGACGTCGTTGTCGAAGAATCGCGAGTTGGCGATGATGGTGTCCGTCGTGAGCGTCTTCTGTCGTGTGCGCGAAGTGAGGCTCGAATAAGGCTCGTTGAAGGCGATGTGTCCGTCGGGACCGATGCCTCCGATGAAGAGGTCGATGCCGCCTGCCTCGCGGATCATCTGCTCGTAGTGGGCGCATTCAGCCTCCAGGTCGTCGGCGTTGCCGTTGAGGATGTGGATGTTCTCGCGAGGTATGTCGATATGGTCGAAGAGGTTGCGGGCCATGAACGAGTGGTAGCTCTCGGGATGGTCTTCGGCAAGTCCTACATATTCGTCCATGTTGAAGGTGATGACATTCTTGAACGACACGCGTCCTTCCTTGTTGGCCTTGACGAGACAGGCATACATTCCCTCTGGCGACGAACCGGTGGGCAGTCCCAGCACGAAGGGTTTCTCAGCCGTGGGCTTGAAGTTGTTGATACGCTCGATGACATGTTCTGCCGCCCATTGCGACATTTTGTCGTAGTTCTGTTCAATTATCAGTCTCATTGTGTATAATTTTTAAGAATTTGATATATAATGTCAGCTTTTACGTGAACAATGTTACTTTTTTTTGACATGCAAAAGTAAGCATAAATTGTGAATCTCACAAGCACTTAGCAGTAATTAACTTTTCTAAAAAGCAATATGATGGGGCAAAAACGTAAATAAATCGAAAAAAAAATGATAAATCTTGTGTGTTGTGTTTTTTTATTTGTACATTTGCACCGCTAAAAAAGAATGACAGCCATGAGACAACTGAAAATCACGAAGTCTATAACCAACAGGGAAAGTGCCGCTTTGGAGAAGTACCTGCAGGACATTGGGCGCGAAGAACTGCTCTCCGTGGAGCAGGAAGTGGAGCTGGCGCAGCGCATTCACCAAGGCGACCACGAGGCATTGGAACGCCTCACCAAGGCCAATCTGCGTTTCGTCGTATCAGTGGCCAAACAATATCAGAATCAGGGTCTTTCATTGCCCGATCTCATCAACGAGGGCAATGTGGGGCTCATCAAAGCCGCTGAAAAGTTCGATGAGACGCGCGGCTTCAAGTTCATCTCGTATGCCGTATGGTGGATCAGGCAGAGCATCCTGCAGGCCTTGGCCGAGCAGAGCCGCATCGTCAAGCTGCCGATGAACCAGGTGGGCAGCGTCAGCAAGATCAATCGCGAGGTAAACCGCTTTGAGCAGGAACACGAGCGTCGGCCCAGTGCCAACGAGCTGGTGGACAAAGTAGACTTGCCTGAAGACAAGATAGAGGTAGCCATGAAGGCCCCCGGGCGCCACGTCAGCGTGGATGCACCATTCAGCGAGGGTGAGGACAACAGCTTGCTCGATGTCATAGAGAACACCGATGCGCCGATGGCCGATCGCGGACTGGTCTTAGAGTCGCTCCACGATGAGATTCTCCGTGCACTCTCCGCCCTCACCGAGCGCGAGCACAATGTTGTCACGGCCTTCTATGGCATCGACCAGCCTGAAATGACACTCGACGAGATAGGCGACAAATACGGACTGTCGCGCGAACGCGTTCGCCAGATCAAGGAAAAGGCCATCCGGAAGCTCAGGGACAATGCAAAGAGCGACCCGCTCAAGACCTATTTAGGCAACTGATGAAAAAGTGAAAAGTAATAAAACAGAATAATGAAAAGATATTTTTTATTGAGCGCCCTTGTGGCAATCCTGTCGTGGATGACCACTGAGACCGTCAGCGCCAAGAGCAAGGTGCAGAAAGTGTATATCTTCGGCTTTGCCGCTTCGTTCAACGATTCGACCGTCTATTTCACGGACATTCAGGAGATAGACAGTGCATGGGTTGACGACAAGACGCACTTCCTGCACGATCGCGACCAGTATTCTTACCAGCTGCGCGACTATCTGGCAGAGAAGTTCGAACCCAATCGCACCTGTATCACCACGTTCGCCCTCTCGCGGAAAGACATCGAGAAGAAATACGTGAAGATGAAGGAACGCTACACGCGCGAGAAATATGCCAAGAAACACGGACGCTTCGACGTGAAGTATCTCACGACTGCCGACTTCCGTTACACAGCCGTCACGCCCACTTTCATCGACGACGAGACGCCCCTGACCAAAGAAGAGCGGAAAGCACAGAAGAAAGCTGCCAAGGAAGCCGAGAAAGCCAAGAAAGCTGAGGCTGCCAAAAAGCGGAAGGTAGAGAAGGCCCTTGAGAAACAAGGTGCATGAAGAGCAGAGATATGGCCGGCATCAACCACTTCAGTATTGCTGAGCTGCGTGTAGACATCAGCTTCCTGCCGTCGCGTTTCAACGGTATGCACCTGCTCCCCTCGTTCCGGCCTTTCCGATGTGAAGAGGGTGGGGCAGACGATGATGTGTTCGTCAGTCTTGTCGTCGACGATGCGTTGCCGCCTGTCCGCAAGCCTAACCGCGAACGGATAGGGCGTTTCGATACGGGCAACGGCGAGACGGTGGTCGACCTGCTGCCCGACGGAGGCTATCAGTTCATCATCAAGGATATCAACGGCAACGACTGTTGTCTGCTGCAGGCGAACAAAGACTTCAGTCAATGTCGCTGCGCGCTGAACGGCTCGTACAACATGCGCTGCTTCGGACTGAACAATGCGCTGATGCTCGCCTTCGCCTTTGCTGGCTGTCATCGTCAGACGTTGTTGATACATGCCTCGCTCGTGAGATGTGATGGGCGCGGCTATGCCTTTATCGCCAAGAGCGGTACGGGCAAGAGCACGCAGGTGAGCTCGTGGCTGCGATACATTCCCGGTTGCGACCTGATGAACGACGACAACCCCATCGTCCGCATCATCGGCGATGAAGTCTTTGTCTATGGCAGTCCGTGGAGTGGTAAGACGCCCTGCTATCGGCAGGTGAAGGCTCCCCTCGGTGCCGTGACGCGCATCGACAGGGCAAAGCAGAACAGCATCGAGCGGCTCGCCCCCATCGAGGCCTTCGCCTCGCTGCTGCCTGCCTGCAGCACCATGAGGTGGGACGGCCCAATCTTCAACGCCATCTGCGACAATGTGACACGAGTGGTAGAGCGCATCGGCATCTATACCCTCCACTGCCTGCCCGACCGCGAAGCAGCACTGGTGTGCTATGAGGGAGTGCGAGGTGAGAGATGAGAGGTGCGAGATGAGAGGTGCGAGATGAGAGGTGAGAGTTTGTATTACATACGTCTGAACTCCTGAACTCCTGAACTCCTGAACTCCTGAACTCTCCTGAACTCCAAAAAAAAAGAATCATGCAATCTGAAATAAAAGAGATACAGTTTGAGAACGCGAAGTTCTTGCCCGAGGTGGTCAAGATGCTCAACGAGGGACATACCGTAACACTACGGCTGAAGGGCTACAGCATGAGGCCTTTCCTCGAGGATGGGCGCGACAAAGCATTGCTCACCAGGGTGGAAAACCCGAGGGTGGGCGACCCGGTTCTGGCAGAAATCTATCCTGGGCATTTCGTCCTGCACCGCATCATCGCTATGGAAGACGGCCGTGTGACGCTGCGTGGCGACGGCAACTTAGCCAATGAGTACTGTCGGCGTGAGAACATCGTGGGAGCCGTTGTGGGCTTCTATCGTAAGGGGCGCTCACAGCTCGACCGCACCGATGGATGGAAGTGGCGCGCTTACTCGTTTGTATGGACGCGCCTCTATTTCATGCGACGCTACCTGCTGGCCTTCTACCGAAGAGTGTGGAGGAAAATCATAAAAATATAGAATTATAAAATTGGAAGATTATATAATTGATATATGAAAGCAAAGAACGGATTCAACCTGCGCAGTATCTGTGGTGAGCAGATTATCGTGGCTGAAGGACTCCAGAATATCGACTTCAGCAACATCATCAGTATGAACGAATCGTCGGCCTATCTGTGGCGCAACATTCAGAATCGCGACAGCTTCACCCCTGAAGACCTCTGCTCGCTGCTCACCGAAGAATACGAAGTAGACGAGGAGACGGCTCTCCGCGATGCCCGTGAGATAGCTCAGCAGTGGATCGAAGCAGGAATCGTGGAGAATTGATAATTGAGAATTGACGGTTGGCTTCGTTTTCAGACCATATTATTGTGCGCGGAGCGTGCGAGAACAATCTGAAGAATGTTTCGCTCGCCATCCCGAAGTACCAGATAACGGTGTTCACCGGTGTCAGTGGTTCGGGTAAGAGTTCGCTTGTCCTCGACACCATCGCCGCCAAGTCGCGTCGTGAGCTCAACGACACCTTCCCCACCTTTGTGCAGCAATACCTGCCGAAATACGGCCGACCGCATGTCGACTCTATCGACCATCTGCCGATAGCCATTGTTATCGACCAGAAGAAACCCTCGCAAAACTCACGCTCTACCGTAGCCACCTACACCGACATAGCAGCCCTGTTGCGTCTGCTCTTCTCGCGTGTGGGAAAGCCCTTCGTGGGCTATGCCGAGTCGTTCTCGTTCAACCATCCCGAAGGCAGCTGTCCGCGCTGTTCCGGACTGGGCGAGATTCGCGAGCTCGACATCCACAAACTGGTCGATTTCGACAAGAGCCTGAACGACGAAGACACCATCCACTATATCGCCTTCGGAAAAGGCGGATGGCGATGGATTCGCTATGCCCACAGCGGACTCTTCGACCTCGACAAGAAGATCAAGGACTATACTCCTGAAGAGCTCGACCTCTTCCTGAACAGTCCGCAGATTCGACTGAAGAATCCACCCTCCAACTGGCCCAAGACGGCGAAATACGAAGGACTGATTCCGCGCATGTATCGCTCTATCATCAACTCCGAGGAAGGGTTGCTCCATGCTGCCGTGCTCAATCCGATGCTGCGCATGGGCACTTGTCCCGACTGTGGCGGCACTCGTCTGAGCAAGCGTGTGTTGTCGTGCAAGATAGAGGGGAAAAACATCGCCGACGTCAGTGCAATGTCTATCACGAAACTCAATCGCTGGATCAGTTCGCTCACCTCACCATTGGCTGCCGACTTGAAAAAGGCTATCGGTGCACGGCTGACAGCCTTGGAAGAGATAGGCCTTGGCTACCTCAGCCTCGATCGTGGGGTAGGGACCCTCTCGGGCGGCGAGGCCCAGCGTTGCAAGATAGCCAAATATATCAACTCGTCGCTCTCCGACGTGCTCTACATTCTCGACGAGCCTACAACAGGACTGCACGACCACGACATCCAGAAGATGAAGCATTCGGTCAGCCGCTTGTGCGATGCGGGCAACACGGTGCTGCTGGTCGAACACCATCAGGAGATGATCCGTCTGGCCGACCACATCGTGGATATGGGACCAGGTGCGGGCAGCGAAGGTGGCACGATAGTCTTCCAGGGCACCTACGACGAGCTGCTCCATAGCGACACCCACACGGGGAGGATGCTCAGCCAGCGGGGCGATTTCAAGCAACAGCCACGCCAGCCGCAGCATTTCATCCCTTTGCGCAATGCCAGCCTGCACAATCTCCAGTCTGTCGACATCGACCTGCCCTTAGGCGTCTTCGCCGTCGTGGCGGGAGTGGCTGGTTCCGGCAAGAGCTCGTTGATGGAATGCCTGATGCGTTTTTCGAGGTGCGAGGTACGAGAACTCGTCTACATCAGCCAGAAGAGCATCGGCGTCAGCCTACGCTCCACACCGGCCACCTATATGGATGTTGCGGGCGATATCCGCAAGCGCTTCGCCAAGGCACACAAGATGAAGGAGCAGGCGTTCACCTTCAACGGCAAAGGTGCCTGTCCCGTCTGTGGAGGCAAGGGTGTCGTCGTTGCCGAGATGGCTTTCATGGACAACATCGAGACCGTCTGCGAAGCCTGCGGCGGACTGCGCTACTCGAAGGAAACGCTTCAATACCGCCTGCCTCCTGTTGCTCCTGAAGCATTCTGTGCACATTCCCCCGAAGCCTGCCACGACATCCCCTCCCTTGGAGGGGCTTGGGGAGGTCTCAACATCCCCTCCCTTGGAGGGGCTTGGGGAGGTCTCAACATCCCCTCCTTTGGAGGGGCTTGGGGAGGTCTCAACATCGCCGAGGTGATGGACCTGAGTGTCCGTCAGGCCTGCCTTTTCTTCCAAGGCACAACCATCGAGGAGAAGCTGCGTCCGATGATTGACGTCGGTCTCGACTATCTGCATCTCAATCAGGCGCTCAGCACCCTTTCCGGCGGTGAGCTGCAGCGACTGAAGATAGCCTCCCACCTCGGTCAGAAAGGGAAGCTCTTCATCATCGACGAACCCACCGACGGTCTCCACCCGAAGGATGTGCATCGCCTTGTCAGTCTCTTCGAACGAATGGTCGACGAGGGCAACACCGTCTATGTCGTGGAGCACAACACCGATGTCATCAAAGCCTCCGACTTCGTCATTGAGCTGGGTCCCGGTGCTGGCGAGCAAGGTGGCCGCATCCTTTATGCCGGCTGTCCGCAAGGCATGCTCTCATGCCCCCAGTCGGTCACCGCAGCGTATCTCTGATTTCGCCCGCCGAGGCCGATAATCGGCATTTCTACGCCGTTCTTCAACTTCTTATATTCCTTTATATTATGATTTCGTTAGCGGCCTTCCTATGCGCTAAT